>CALJVC010000022.1 GCA_937974845.1 uncultured Pseudogracilibacillus sp.
TTCCATTACCTTCCATGAATTTACTTCATTCCCTTTCCTTGACTCTTACCCCTCAGTTCTTTAAAATTGTTCTATGATTGTTTTTATTTTAAATAAATGTCAAGTAGAATGTCTCATTAAGGAATGTTAGGAGGAACCTTATACGAAACGAATCTTTATATACGTCTTTTCAATCTTATGTCGGTGAAATAAATAAGAGTAAATCGGAAAAAATAAAATAGGTTTGATTAATGTGCCACATGAATGACATGGGCGTACTATTAAGAGGAGTTTATTTTATAATGAAAAAATCAAAGTCTAATTTTTCTTTAGAGAAATTTACACCGGTTTTTCTAATTTCTTTAGTTTTGATTGCACTTTTTTTTCTTTGGGGGGTCATTACTCCGAATCATTTAGAATCGGTAACTTCTGATATTCAAAGTTTTCTTCAGGAGAAGTTTGGTTGGTTTTATTTGCTTTCAGCAAGTACAATTTTAATTTTTGTAATTTATTTAGCCTTTTCGAAATTCGGTCATATAAAGCTTGGTAAAGACGATGATGAACCAGAGTACCATACGCTAAGCTGGATTGCTATGCTGTTTAGTGCAGGAATGGGGATTGGGCTTGTTTTCTGGGGAGTAGCTGAGCCGGTATCGCATTACTTTGTTCCGCCTACGGGAGAGGGGGCTACACCCGAAGCTGCAATGGATGCAATGCGATTCACTTTTTTCCACTGGGGGTTACACCCTTGGGGGATTTATGCCTTGATTGGTCTTTCCTTAGCTTTCTTCCAATTCCGTAAAGATTCCCGTGGTTTGATTAGCTCTACTTTTGAACCTTTAATCGGTGATCGTATTCATGGTCCTATTGGTAAGACAATCGATATCATCGCGGTGTTTGCTACTGTTTTTGGTGTAGCGACTTCCTTAGGTTTCGGTGCGATTCAAATTAATGGTGGATTAAATTATTTAAACGATAGTATTCCGAATAGCTTTAGTACCCAACTTATGATTATTGCGGGAGTAACTATTTTATTTACTTTATCGGCGATATCCGGAATCGGACGGGGAATTAAGTGGTTGAGTAATGCCAACGTTCTCGTAGCATTATTATTAATGTTGTTCGTCCTCTTTACTGGGCCGACGACTTTTTTACTTAATTTCTTTACAACGACAGTAGGAAACTACTTGGAGTTTTTACCACAGATGAGTTTCCGTATGGCGCCTTTCAATGAGGAGAATGAAGCTTGGATTCAAGGCTGGACAATCTTCTATTGGGCTTGGTGGATTGCTTGGTCACCTTTTGTCGGTACATTTATTGCGAGAATTTCTCGAGGTCGAACTATTCGGCAATTTATTATCGGAGTGCTGGCAGTACCTACAGCATTTTCTGCCGTTTGGTTCTCGGTCTTCGGTGGAACGGGT
This sequence comes from uncultured Pseudogracilibacillus sp., assembly GCA_937974845.1. Classification (GTDB taxonomy): domain Bacteria; phylum Bacillota; class Bacilli; order Bacillales; family Amphibacillaceae; genus Pseudogracilibacillus. Next base: position 1,404 of record CALJVC010000022.1, read on the forward strand.
ATATTTTTAGAAATGTTTAAAGGGGTCGGTATTTGGGAAGCGATGGATGAAGGAGCAAATACGGAGATTGCCTTATTTGCTACGTTAAATGAACTTCCATTAAGCACAATCGCTATTGTCCTATCAATTTTACTAATTAGTACCTTTTTTATTACGTCAGCGGATTCTGCGACCTTTGTCGTTGGTATGCAGACAACGAATGGTAGGTTAAATCCTCCCCTTCGTGTAAAATTAACTTGGGGAGTCATTCAAGCTGGGGCAGCTGCGGTGCTTCTATGGTCAGGTGGCTTAAATGCTTTACAGACGGCTTCGATCGTATCTGCTTTCCCTTTTGCGATTATTTTAACCTTGATGATGTTGTCAATCCATCGTGCTCTTGAACAGGAATATCAATTAATGTATCGTCCTCGTACGAAGCGAGAACGAAATAAAGTAGTGGGGTGATTTTAATGATGCGGTTAATGAACGTCCGAAAAGGCCAGTTTGTTTACTATAACAATAAGTTGCACAAGGTCTACAGTGTTAAACCGTTTTTTAAGCAATCTGTCCATTTAATTCGTCTCGCGGATCTGCATCAGGAAATGGTGACAGCTAAGGACATCACACTTTATCGGCCTAAGCATTTAGACAGTTTTATTTATAATGGACAACGGTATACTTTGGATAAGGATGTTCGGGCGAAAGTTGGGGATTATATTTTAGTCATCGACCCCCGACCGGATTCACTTGATGACCACTATTTACACGCGATTGAGATAGTTACTACTGTGGAAAATGGTGGTGTAATTAGTAATAAGATGAACGGCATTAAGCACAATGAATATTGGACTATGGTCCCTGGATTTCTTGATGGAGCGACGAAAATCGATTGGCAAGATCCATCTTTATGCAATGACGAAGAATTAGAAGAAGATAAGAACGCTGCACAACCTCCACTACCAAAAATTGGCGATATTTATCAAAAGAACGATTCAGAACCTCTGCTTCAAGTGATGGTCGTCGGTCTACAAGGACAAACAGTATATTTAGGTGATGGGACTACGATTGAAATACCTGAACTCATCCACTCCAAGAACTGGAGTCGTGTTCTAGAATCCTTGTCCTAATTAGAAAAAGGCGGAAACAAGTTTAATTCTTGTTTCCGCTTCATTTTTTCATCGCTTACTAAAAAGCAAAGCTATAGAACAAGCCTTCTCATA
>CALJVC010000023.1 GCA_937974845.1 uncultured Pseudogracilibacillus sp.
GAATAATTCCTCACATTTATTAAATACTAGCTATGAGGAGGAAGAAAATGGACTGGAATGTACTTTGGAAAGCAATGGTTGTCGTACTATTAGGTACGTTTTTGCTTCGACTATCCGGAAGAAAAACTATTTCCGAAATGACGCTAGCAGAAACTGTACTCATGATTTCTATCGGTACCTTACTAATTGAGCCGGTAACTTCGAGTAGCCTTTGGCAAACGTTCCTTGTCGGATTAGCCTTAGTCTTTACTTTACTCATTTTAGAATATGCCCAGCTTAAATCGAATCGGCTTGAAAAACTCATTACCGGAAAATCAAAAATTATCATTGAACAAGGCCAAATCAAAGAAGAGGAATTGCGAAAACTTCATCTAACCGTCGATCAGTTAGAAATGCATTTAAGGCAATATAATGTTACCTCTATTGAAGATGTTGAAATGGCTACTTTAGAACCAAGTGGACAGTTAGGCTTTACCTTAAAAGAGCACGCTCAACCGGCGACAAAAGGAGACATTGAAAGATTACAACAATTACTCGAAAGGATAAGCGATGTGTCTATCGAAAAAAATAGAGAGGAAGAGGCCCATTTATTTACAGAAATTAAAGAAAAGGATGGGGCAAAGGATACAAAGGACTTGTTTAAGTAAATCATTTAAAAAAGCTCACAAGGCAAAAGTATTCGTGAGCAAAACCTTTGCTCTTCCATCACTTGACTAGTAAAGTGATAGCGAGGAGGTTAGATATGTTCGGTAGACAAACGAGGGCTTCGCTTCTTTGGATACGTATCCTCCGCTTTACCCATCAACACAATCGATTAACGAATGAATTTTTACAGCCCTTTGGCCTCACCTCTGCCCAGTTCGATATCCTTATGCAGATTGCTAGCTATGAGCCATTGACCCAGCGAGAATTAGCTGAAAAAGTTACCGTCAGTCAAGGGGGTGTATCCCGCATGTTAGCCCGTTTAGAAAAGGAAGGTTGGATCCAGCGGGAACTAAAATGGAAGACAAAGACGATTTCCTTAACAGAGAAGGGTTGGAACAAAATTACCGAAGCCTACGAGCCTTTACTCAAATACCAAACGAGTCTCTTTGATGACTGTCTCACTAGGGAGGAGCAGAAGCAATTGCTCACTTATATGTCCCGTTTACAAAAGCATAGTGAAAAAAAGCTTCGAGAAAATGATCACTAGAATAAGAAGGGAGAAGCTTAATGAAAAAACTGTTAGGCCATCACCATATTTCGATGTATGCCAAGAATGCAAAAGAAACGAATACTTTTTATGAAAAAGTGCTTGGTTTACGCCGAGTAAAAATGACGGTAAATCAGGATGATCCGACGATGTACCACTTATTTTATGGTGATCGAACGGGTATAGCCGGTAGCGCTCTAACCTTTTTTGAAATGCCTTTTTTAGGTTCAACTTACCAGGGTACAAACGCTATAACAAGAATTGGTTTAGTACTATCTTCGAAGGAGAGTTTCGCCTATTGGGAAGACCGACTCCAACAATACGGCATTCCCTTTACTGAGTCGTCTTATGCCAATCGAAAGGCCTTGCATATTAAAGACAAAGATGGATTAGCTTTAAGTTTACAACTTGAACCTGGAGCGAATATCGAAGGGTGGGAAGCCTGGGCGGAAAGCGACATACCAGAGGCTTATCAGATCAAGGGTATAGGTACGGTCGAAATAAAGGTTCGGCGTTTACACAAGTTTACCCGCACGTTGACAGAAGGCCTCGGCTATCAACTAAACGATCGGAAAGACGGAGTGCATCTTTTTTCACTCGAACAGCACGGCATCTTTAGTGAAATTTTAGCGGTAGAGCTTGACGGACCAAGGGAAAGACAAGGAAGAGGTGCTATCCACCATCTCGCCCTACGAGTGAGGGAAAAGGAAGAGCTCGTATATTGGCAGGAAAAAATTCGAAGCCGGGGTTTTCAAACGACAGAAATTATCGACCGCTTCTATTTTCAATGTTTCTACTTTCGGGAATCCAACGGTATTATGTTTGAACTAGCCACGGATGGCCCAGGTTTTACAGTCGATTGTCCTGTCGAATCCTTAGGCCAAAAACTAGAGCTTCCTCCCTTTCTAGAAAAGCATAGAAAAGAAATTGAAAGTCAACTTACTCCATTAAGCTAAAGGAGGTAAACAATGAAAGCATACCGTATCGACCCATCTAAAGGGATGGAAATTGGCCTTTATACATTGGGGGATCATATTCTAAATCCCCTCGATGGGAAACGACTATCCGCAGAAGAACGAATTCAACAAATAATCGATATGGCAAAGTTAGCTGAGGAAGCAGGGCTCGAAGTCTTCGGAGTTGGCGAAAGCCATCAAACCTACTTCGTTTCCCAAGCCCATACAGTCCTCCTGGCTGCCATAGCACAAGCAACAGAAAAAATAAAAATTGCTAGCACCGCTACAGTTCTTAGTGTACATGATCCAGTTCGTATTTATGAAGACTTCGCGACAATTGATCTCATTTCAAAGGGAAGGGCAGAAATCATCGCTGGTAGGGGCTCACGTGTAGGAGCTCATCAACTTTTCGGTATTGATTTACAAGATTATGAGGCGGTGTTTGAAGAAAAGCTGGCCTTATTAATGCAAATAAATGAAAAAGAACAAATTACTTGGCAAGGAACTTATCGTCCTCCCTTACAAGAAAGCCAGATTATCCCCCGCCCTAGCAAAGGAACCCTGCCGATATGGCGGGCTGTTGGAGGACCACCGGCTAGTGCGATTAAGGCCGGAGCGATGGGCATTCCGATGACACTCACGACCCTAGGTGGACCAGCAATTCATTTTAAAACTTCAGTTGATGCCTATCGGGAAACAGCAGAGGCCCACGGCTTCGATTCTAGCAAATTACCATTAGCAACCACGAGCCTGTTTTATGTCGCCGAAACAGAACAAGATGCTTTGCGAGAAATGTACCCCCATATTCATGTTGGCTTCGAAGCTATCCGAGGCGCCGGTTATCCAATCCAACAATTTACCCAGGCGACCGACACAAAGGACGCGTTAATGGTCGGTAGTAAGGAGCAAATTATTGAAAAATTACTTTACCAGCATGAATTATACGGGATGCAACGTTTTCTAGCACAAATTGATTTTGGTGGCGTACCCTTCGATAAAATAATGAAAAATATAGAAATAATCGGTGCGGACATCCTACCAACGATTAAAAAGTATACGAAAACTTTTCCATAAAAAAAGCGGGTCTCTTTTAGACCCGCCAGAAAATCATTCACTTACTTGCATTACTTAGGGACTTTAAATGTTATCCTCGTTCCTTTATCCCTTTCACTATGAATCATTAAACCTTCCGTTCCAAATAATCGCTTTAATCGAAGGTCGATATTGATTAGGCCAACTCCCATCTCTTCCGTATGCACGCTCTGGGCGATATTCTCTAAAATTTCTTCCTTTATTCCGACCCCATCATCCTCGACAGTAACTTCTACCCACTCACCCTTTTCCTTCACTCGAAGGGCAACGGTGCCCCCTGCTTCCTTACTCATCACTCCGTGGTTAATTGCATTTTCTACTAAGGGTTGAATCGATAACGTCGGCACAAGTACATGAACGGATTCATCTATATCAAAAATAAATTGTAGTCGGTCACCAAAACGGATTTGTTCGATATAAACATAGGACTTAATTACACTAATTTCCTTATCAATAGGTACGAGGTCGTTTAAATTTTCAAAGTTAAATTTCGCCTGCAAAATGTCGCTAAAGGCTGTCAAGATCTCGCGCATCTTTTCAATATCAATTTGACTTAAGGCAATGATGGAGTTCACAGTATTAAACATAAAATGTGGCTTAATTTGTGCCTGCAACCAGGCCGATTCTAGCCGTAACCGTTCCCGCATCGACTGCCTTGCGCTCGTCAACGCATTGACTCGAGAACGAAGCTCTACAGCATCGATTGGCTTTGTAATATAATCATTTGCTCCAACGAGGAAGCCGGTTTCGATATCCTTTGGATTTCGTCGAGCTGTTACGATGAGAATCGGTAGCTCTAACATAGAAAAACGTTTTCTAACTTCCTTCGTTAATTCATAACCAGACATCTTCGGCATCATCACATCGGAAATAATTAAATCCCATTCCCGTTCATCTAGGAGTTCTAAAGCCTCCTCGGCCGATAAAACTGACGTTATATCATAATTTCGTGATGATAGAACCGCTTCGATTACCCGCAAGTTGACTTGATCATCATCGACGACGATAATCCGTGGGCGATCGGTATCCGACGACCCTTGCTGGTTATGGGCTTCCTCTACAATATCTAACGGCAAGGTCGTCACAGCCGCCTCTTCTACAAAGGCCTCTTTCTCCTGTATCATCGTTTGATGGGAAGCCTCATGGATAATAGGAAGGGAAAAAGTAAAAGTCGTCCCCTTGCCTACTTGAGATTGTACCGTTAATTTTCCACCATGAAGCTCGATTAATTGATGGCTAATATAGAGACCAATGCCAAAACCTCCTTCTCGAATCACATCGGCGTTACTTCCTTGTACGTATCGATCAAAAATGTTTTCCATCAGTTCTTCACTCATACCGGCTCCCGTATCTTTTACTGATACATAAACGAAATTATCTTTATCTTTAGCCGATACTTCAATACATCCCTCGTCCGTATATTTGATTGCATTGTATAAGAGGTTGAACATTACTTGAACTAAACGATTTTCATCTCCTTCAACTAAGGGGAGAGCTTCCGGAACCCGATCGATTATCTCAATTGGTTTACTATCTGCTATATAGGATACCATATCGATTACGCCAGAGGTCACAGCCTTTATCGATACGGGGTGGGTCTCTAACTTAGGAGAACCACTTTCGATGGCAGCGACATCGAGAAGGTCATTAAGAATCGATGACATTCGTTTACTTACCGTTGTAATAAGCTCAAGGTCGTCGATACTTTCCTGCTTTAGTGTATTTTTTTCTCGTTTTAGAATTGCTTCAGAAATATTTAAAATAGAATGTAAAGGATTTTGTAACTCATGGGACGTATTCGCTAAAAATTCATCCTTAGAACGATCGACTTCCTTTAGTTCTGTAGCTAAGGCTAAGGTTTTTTGATGTAAATTGTAATACCGCTTAAACCAAACCGTAGCAATTAAAACGATGGCAGTGATTAAATCGAAGGGATAATGAACGACTTTAATCCCTTTTGCCGTTAAATACGTATACCAGCCGAATTGATGAACAATTGCTACTGTAGCCAAAGTAAAGGCTAAGGATTGAAATAAATAATCTGCAGACTGAAAAAGAGCGACAATCATGATAATTCCGGTAATACCAATGACTAAACTGTTCACATCACCTACTAGCGGTAAATACTCTAGAGGGACAAATAAAACCGCGAGAAGGACAAGCCCGTGAATCATCGATAGTACCGGTAATAGCTTTTCCGATAGCTCGTCTATTTGTTTCCTGAGCGTATGAGATAAGAAAAGGGATAGCAATAAAGCGGTAGCAAAAGCTAAGCGAAGAGTCCAAGGGTAATCGATCGTTACATATTGTAATAAAACCTTTTCATCACCATAGGTCACATTAATATAAGCTAATATGACAAGGGACAAGCTAAAAAATATAAGTCTCCGCTCGCGAATACCGATAAAGTAAATAATAAGGCCAAATAGGGCATGCAAAAGAAAAATAGTCGAAGTTAAAAACTGTAACAAAGCTGATAAATTTAAGTCCGAAATCACATCGTCCCGCAAACCAATCTTTATCGAACGAACGATTCCACTTGCTCGAGGATCTTCAAAGTTAGCAGCTTGAACGAAAAGATGAACCTCTCCCTTTTCATTCGGTTTAAAGGATGTCGTCGTGTAGGGGACGTTTCGGGCAAAGGTTTCTTCTCTATTAGTTCCGACTGTACCAGATTGGCCGATTAGTTGACCGTTGACATATACTTCCGAGGCACTACGTACACTAGATACATACAATTTATAAGCCTTTTCTGGAGTTAGCTGAAGCTTTAAATAATAGGTGCCATAACCGTAGGGTTCCTCAGTCTCTTCATTTAGTACGGGAGACCAGTCCCCTGGCACTTGGATAGGCGTCCGGCCCTTGACCCTTTTTAAATCCGAAACATCTTGCAAGAACTCTCCCGGGTACAAGTGCCATTCCCCTGCCAATGTAAGAATTCCCCTATCTTCAAAATCCCATTGACTAATATCTAATTCTCCATCCTTCACCACCGGCTGATGGCGATCATAAGAAAAATATGCAACCCAGGCACTTCGTAAACCAAAAAGAGATAGCGCGAAGAGTATGACAATCGATATCTTTTTCACCTGTTTATTCATCTTCATCGCTACCTCCTTTTTCCTTTCGTATCATCGCCTATTCATCCTCAAAGGGTAAGGCGAAACTCGGTTGTTTTTCACTCGGACTAATTAGTAGGTGACACTTACGTCCTTGATCTTTCATGTATGTATAAGCTTTCAAATACTCCTGTAATGTTTGACGATCCGTCACCTTTTCCTTCTTCAATTCTTGTAAAAGACGTTCGATGTATGTTTCTGATAATTCGAATTGATCTACTACAACCTTGTCCATCAATACCTTCCTTTCTACACTTAACGTCAAACTCTTTTCTCTTTAGCTACGATTATACTACAAATGTACCAGTTAAACCTCTTTCTTCCCGCTAAAAATACAACCCTTTATCTTTACTCCAATTTCCTACTGTTTATACTGGCTCCCTTTGCGTTTTTTTAACTGACGCATCAACGAATCGATCCTTTGCTTACGCTCCTCCGTCTTCTTTTCATTCGGGTGAAGCTCTTGAATTGCTCCTCTTTCATCAAGGTAAAGGTCTACCCATTGTCCTTCATAAAGGGGAATTTGTAAGTCATTGAGAAAGACAACAAACTCCTGTTTTTCCTCTTCAGCGAGGAGCACTGCCTGCTTTCCTCCACTTATACGATCAACAACCGCACTAATTTTCTTCATCTTTCCCGCTCCTTCTAGTTATACTATTAGCCTGTCGATAAAAAGTCCCTTTATACGGCAATAACTGTCTTGTTAAGAGATTATTCCAATCTTAGCAAAAAACAAAAAGACCTACAAATATCCAACTGTTTTTCATGAAAACGCTGTTATATAACAAATGTGGCAAAAGTATTACAACAAATTATGAAAAATTTGTGAATAACTTCACAACTATACCCAAATACCCACTTGTTTAGGTTATACTATAGATGAGTTCAAAAGATCTTCTAAAAGGCAGGTGTAAAGGAATGAAAGGCACTGCACTTCTAATTAACAAAGATCACACTGTCACAGTATTTGAGAACTTAGACAAAACCGAAGTCGAAAAGCTTCATCAAAACAAGCAACAAATTGTTTGGTATGAAGAAGCAATCGACTGGGACTACGGTTACTAATTACACATACAAACTTCCCTTTTATAATGAAAAGCTTGTAGAATCTCCTTATTTCTATAAGCTTTTTTTTAATATTCTATGAAAGGGGTATCATACGAGAGTCCTAATTTTCAACCGACCCACCTGTCCTAGTACAGTAAAGCTTCAAAAAAAGCTGCCACCTCAAGCATCTTGTTTTTTAAGTAAAAACAACGTATTGTACCTAGCTTGAGATGGTAGCTCGTTTATTTTACACAAGCCTTCCCCTCAGCCTTAATATCTGCTAACCGTTCGGATCCGATTCCATTAATAGAGATTAAATCATCGACCGACTGAAAGGGGCGTGTCAGGACAATTTCCTCTGCCCGAACAGGACCGATATGAATAATCCTTTCGAGCTCCTCTGCCGTAGCTCGATTGAGGTCGATACAGTTGTCTCGAGAACGGACCTCTTTAGAAATCGAGTGAGACGTCTCACGTGAAGATCTCGGGGCTGGAGAGGAGGTAGCAAGCCTTTCTTCCGCGGAAACTTTTCCCGCTTTTAAACTTTCGGATTTATCCGTTGTAATATGATAGTCTTTGCCATCAGTAATCACCTTAATATGGCCATGACTTTTCGTTGCATAAAGATCGATTCCTTGCTGATGAAGGAGATCGATAACCGATTGAGAAGGATGGCCATAGGCATTATTAGCACCGACGGAAATAATAGCAACCTCCGGGTTAACGGCCTGTAAAAAGCTTGGAGTCGTCGACGTATCCGAACCGTGGTGCCCTATTTTTAAAATCGTCGCCTCTAAGTTTTGAGCCCCTTGTAACATACGATCTTCCGCTTGCCTTTCCGCATCCCCGGTAAATAGAAAGGATACGGTACCATAGGTTAGTTTCAATACAAGGGAATCGTTGTTTAAATCTCCGGTCAATTGTTCAGGATGGAGTACCTCAATTTGCATATCGCCAATTTGATAATGTTCGCCAGCCCTCGGTTCGTGATAGGCGATGTCCTTTTCTAAAATAGTTTGTAAAAGGTTCTCGAATAATTGTGATGTAGTTTGATTACCCGTTAACCAAACTTCCTTCACTTTATATTCATTGAGGACTTGAGGCATCTGACCAATATGGTCCGCATGCTCGTGGGAGCCGACCACTAGATCAAGCGTATCAATTCCTTCCCTACGAAGATAGGAAACGACCTCCTGGCCCCGCCAATCCCCAGCATCGAGAAGAATCGCCTTCTCTTTCGTTTTTAGCAACATTGCATCCCCTTGACCAACATCGATAAAATGCACTGTCAAAGGACCATCGCTACGTCGTTGCTCTTTCGCTTGCTTCGCCTGCTCCTTCTCCTTAGGTATTTCCTTCTCCTTCGATTTAGTAGACGTTGCTGATGGTTTTTTATCGTTCTGCTCTTCTTTTTTGACCTTTTGTGAAAGTTCCGTATCGGCAACTACTTCTTCTAGTTCTTCTTCGGCCGTGAACTGGTCGAGGTCTTCAGCTGAAAAACTAGCAAAAAAGAAAAGCAAAGTAGAAAGCAAAATCATCGTCGTCAATATTTTAAAAACAGGGTAAGTAAATCGACGACTTGGCAACCCAAGCTTGCGAAACAAACTATTCACCGCATAACCAATTAAGCCAGCTGCTGAAACGATAAACGTTAAAAAAGATACAAAGATGACTATCGTAAGAAAAATTTGAATCGTCCCCACACTCCCTACGTATCGATATTGCCGTTATATTTCATATTAAGTAGTACTATAACATAGAATACGATACTTCCTATATAATTAATATAAGTCCTTGAAGAAAACTAAATAGACTACTTTCTTTAATTACAAGGCTCTAACAAATGTATTAAATCCTTGTAATAGTGTCGAGTTCTTCATTATAAGGCTTATAATGGAAGATGGATCACCATTTCTATTTAGAGAGAGGTTGATCGGTGTTGAAAAGATATGCCTATTTTGACAATGCAAAACTCGTACTAATTTTTCTTGTCGTTTTCGGACATGCTATTCAACCCTTTACAACAGAATCACCATTGATTCACACATTGTATATTTGGATCTATACCTTCCATATGCCTGCTTTTATATTTTTAGCAGGTTTTTTCGCTAAGGGGGAAGGAAGCTTTAGCTACATCGCCAAACTAGCAAAAAAACTACTCATCCCTTATATTATCTTTCAAGGCTTATATACGGGATATTACTTTATCATCGGAAGAGATTATTGGATGACGGAACATCTTTTCCATCCACATTGGTCCTTATGGTTTCTTCTCAGTCTCTTTTTCTGGCACCTGTTGCTAATCGGCTACCGACGGGTTCCTTTTTCCATCGGCATGGGTTTCGCCCTATTGATCGGGATTGTAGTTGGTTATTTCGACCAGATTGAGCATACCTTTAGCCTTTCGAGAACCTTTGTGTTTTTTCCTTTTTTCCTATTAGGATATCACACGAAAATGGAACATCTACGCTGGTTGAAAAAGCGTACTGTCAAGGCTCTCGCCCTGATTGTACTAGCTGGGGTGGCAATAAGTATTTACTACTTGCCTAACTTTAATTCCGGCTGGTTATTAGCTTCCAAATCGTATCAAAGCTTAGGTGTCGAGCATCTCGGCGGGCTTGCGAGAATATTCGTTTATGGCACATCTACACTAATGCTTGTAGCCGTCCTCGCATGGATTCCTTCAAAGCGGATGGCCTTTACGACATTGGGTGAACGAACCCTTTATGTCTACTTGTTACACGGTTTTATCATTCAATATTGTCGGGAGATGGAACTCTTTGTTATCAATGATTTTCTAGGCTTAGTTGGTATGGCCTTTGTATCGGCCCTAATCGTCTACTTGCTATCGAGTCGAGTCGTCATTACGCTCGCCCAGCCCCTAGTAGAAGTAAGTACTTCCCGGATGCAAAACTTCTTCCAACGTTTTCGTCACCTATCAAAAATTTAGGGCAGAAACAGCCTCCCTCAACCCTCCGTTCCCCTAGCCCACCCTAATTGTCCCCTTATTGTTAACCCGTTTACATTATAGTTGACAATTTAGGCTAGGATGATACACTATATTCATCAAGGATTCTCTTTCATTCTCATGAACGATTGTGCAAAGGAGGATTATATGAAACGACAAAGTCCTATATTTAAAATAACGATTGGAGCGATGTTTATAGCGCTAACAGCAATCGGAGCGAACATCACTTCTATCGTCCCCTTTTTAGTTATCGGCGGTGTACCGATTACTTTACAAACTTTTTTTGCTATATTAACAGGTTTAGTTTTAGGTAGTCGACTAGGTGCCTTTACGATGTTCGGCTACATGTTGTTAGGCCTAGCAGGGGTACCAGTATTTGCCCAATTTTCCGGTGGTTTTTCGATGATTTTATCTCCTACCTTTGGTTTTATACTCTCCTTTATTTTAGTCGCCTATGTCGCTGGGAAAATTCGGGAAAAATACAACCATTTAACTGCCTATATTATCGCCTCACTTGTAGCCCTAGTAATCAACTATGTCATCGGGACAAACTGGATGTACATCGCTTACCAATTTTGGTTTGAGGCACCACCTGAACTATCCTATGGTCTAGTCTGGCTATGGATGTTAGCACCGCTACCAAAGGATATCATTTTATCCATTTTAGCGGGAATCTTAGCTTATCGTCTAGCTTCTTATAATTTAACGGTTTACGATCAGACAAAGGTTGCTTCTTAACATATCAAAAGGACTGGTTCATCCAACCAGTCCTTTTTTTAACATCGGTAATGTTCCTTCCACACATGAAACTCATGATTTCTTCCTACTATCCCGCTCTACTAGATGGAAGAAAAAGGCCGTAACAACCACTAAAATAGCACTTATCAAATACATAACCGGAAAACCATAGTGAAAGCTAACAAGCCCCCAAATAAAGGCACCAAGACCGATTCCGACATCATAGAAAGTAAAGAAAGTCGACATCGCTTGGCTCGTTCTTGAAAAGCCCGCCCGCTGTACAGCAATCGTTTGAAAACCTGGCAAGATAGATCCGTAACCTAGACCTAAAACACCCGCTGAAAGTAAAAGCATGCCACCGGTTTTCGTCCAACTTAACAAAGCTAATCCGAGGGCAAAGAGTAGTAAACTCGGTAACAAGACAACGTAAGAACCTTTCTCGTCAAAGAGTCGGCCGACATAAGGACGGGAAACGATCATAAGTAAGGCAAAGAGTAAAAAGAAATAGCTAGCAAAAACTTCTAATTGTAAACTTTCCGCATAGACAGGAACGAAGGAAAGAATACTTCCATATGAAAAACCGACGAGGCCACTTAATAGGGCAATCGGTAAAGCCTTTCGATCAAAAAGATCATCTAAACGCAGGCTTGTAAAGGATGCTTCGCGCTTCTTTCCTCTCTCCCCTGTGTCGACGAAAAAGGTAAACATTAAGCCAAAAGCCATTAACAAACTTAAAACGATAAATAGCCATTGAAAGGAAACATATTGTAGAAAAAACAATCCAATAAAAGGTCCAATGACTACAGCTAGGTTCATTGACATGGCAAAGTATCCCATCCCTTCACCCCGGCGGGAGGCAGGAATGATGTTAGCGACAATCGCTCCCATAACCGTCGTGACAATCCCAAAGGAAAGTCCATGGATGAAACGAATGACTACCAACCAAGTAAAGGAAGGTAAAAATACGTAAGATACCGTCGTTAGGAAATACAGCAGGACGCTATAGAATAAGGTTTGTTTTTTTCCCAAAATGTCAATTAATTTAGCTGAGAAAGGACGAATCAAAATAGCGGCAAGGAGCATAAATGTTACGACTAAACCCGCCTTCGATTCCGATTCTTCTAAACTAGTAATTACATAGATAGGTAATGTTGTAAGTAAAGTATAAAAAATAGTAAAAATAAGAAGCTGGGTTAACGATAAGCTGATAAAACTTTTCGTCCATATCCTAGCTTCTTCACGATACTCTCTCTGTTCTTGCAACTACAGTCCCTCAATTCTATTAAAATAGTCTCCTTTTCTTATTATATCGTTAAAAAAGGGCTAAGGTTCAAGAAGACTGCTTATATCGACTAACTATACTCAATTATATTACTCATCAGTCGACTGAGGTCATGGGCTGCTTTATGTTGATTTTCATAGATTTTATTCGCCTTTTTATGAGTAAACTTTATCTCGATATGGCGTTTATAGTTTTAAACTATAAGCTGAACCACTGTATAAAAGTTAAACTTATTCTTATCAACGCTATAATAATCAAAGTAATAGTCATAAAAGAAAAGAAAAATGTAGAAAAGGAGAATTTCCCTAATCTTTTATCCATTCTATCTTCTATATTTTCCCGCTCTTTGTAAAACTCTTTTTCATATCCAAACTGCTCATTTGAGGGACCAAAATTGTTCTCTTGCATATTTATTAAACCTGCCTCACTTTTATACTTTTAGACAAATGTTTCTTCTAACAATTGGTTAACTACTTTTAAAAGATCTTTTTTTGTACGCATTCCTGTTACGCAAATCATATATTCTGCATAGAAGCATATAGCTGAGGGACGAATATTACCAAATAATATACCCTTTATATTTTTATCCTCGAATTGTAATATACGAGGAAATTCATATTTTAACTGACTTAACAAGCTAGCTAATACTTTCAAATCATCCAATACATATGCTTGCTGTTCTTTAACCCGGTATCTTCCAGTTAAATTTAATGCTGAAGACGAAGACAATTGATGCCGTGCTACAAACTTTTCAATCTCTTGCATTGCCTTTGCACGACTACCAAAATAACGATAAGCAAGCTCAAAGGTCGCACTAGGATGTTGGCTATGTAATAACTCTTCGATTAATTCATGATCAGATAAGTATATACCTGTTTTAAAAGGCTTTCCGCGAACTGTTTTTCCACGATTCGTTGGCCATTTTTGAAGTGGGGATATATTTCGATCTTTAATTCCACGTGTCACGATTAAATAAAAAAGTATCAATGGACCTAATCCCTCAACAGCCTGTGAATTTCTATATCCAAGTAACCCAACTTCTTCCTTTGTGTCCTTTTTAATCATAACTGCGCCTAAAATCGGTTGAAGATAATGGGCGACTTCTTTGGGCGATGGATTTAGTAATGATTTATTTGACTTCTCTAGTCTAGATGGAATCAGATACCTTGTTTGATAAAAATTACTTCCTGAAATAGAACCTTTTAAAAGCACTAGTGAGTCATTAGTGCAATATAATGCAAGGTGACGCACAAGATCAAAAACGTCCGTAAACCACCCGCCAACCATACTATTAGGTAGCTTTTGAATGACATGACGCATATACTTTCCATGTCCAAATACATGGGTAGCTCCTGAAGAAAGAATGTGGGGAATTAAAGTTTCATGTAGCTCCTTACTTTGCTCACCTAAATCCGCTACTTGTCCCAATACAAGTAATTTATTCCCCGTATAAAAGGGGGACTTTTCTTTAAAAGTTTGAATTGCATTAATCATGGATGGAATCGCAGCATTGTGGGTATCATCAATAATATCCACTTTACGACCATCTTTCGTTTCAATTTTTTTCAATTGAAGAATACTATCTAAAGACTTAAAATCATGTAATCTAGGTAATAAAGATTCTGCACTATAACCTTGCTCTAGTAATGCTAACAATGCGGCTAGACTATTTTCTACCATCCCTTTACTTGGGAGTTCCATTGTAAACGTAAATTCTTCTCCTTGGTAACCAATTGTAATAATAGATTCGTATTTTTGCTGGCGGTAAGACTTTAAATATAGATCTGCCGTTTGATCGTGCTTGCTATAAAATTTAATACGACTAGTTCTTTTTTTGGCTTCTCTTATTAATATCTTTTTCTCATTGTCTGCGATATCCTTGTTGATAATTGCTAAACCGTTTGTCTTTAATCCTGCAAATATTCGTGCCTTAAATTTTGCTACATTTTCCGTATCGTGTAGTGTTGATAAATGAGCAGCTCCGACAGATGTAACAATAGCTACATCAGGTTTTATCACAAGGGATTGATTTCCCCTATTATTTAAAGCATTTAGTGATATCTCAATAATACCTATATCTGGATTTTTACATAGTTTTGCCCCATAAAGTGGAACCCCTGCTTGTGTATTGTGGTTACCACGTGTTGCTACGTAATCTACCTCCTCCTTTAATAAATGTTCTAACATTAATCTTGTAGAACTTTTTCCTACCGAGCCTGTTATAGCAATAACAGGATTATCCATTTTATCCCGCGCAGCTAGAGCTATTTTCGGCATTACTTTAAAACTATTTTCGACAACTATTTGTGGTACAATATCCTTCAACTCTTTAATAGGTTCTTCCGTAATTACTACCCCATTATAAGTAGATAAAGATAAAAGAACCTCATTTCCATCTGGCCAATTGGTTTTTACTTTATTTTCTTCATTCCACCTTTTTCTAGAAATAGAAATAAAACATAATCTACTTGTATACTTTTTACTTTTTAATTCCTTAGCGGCGAACTCGAAATCATTAACGATTTTTTCAGTATCAAACTGGCCATATAATTCCCCTTCTACAACTTCAGACAATTCTTTTACAGTAAATCCATTCACGTTACCTAACTTCCTTTACATTAAATTAAAGATTGGAAATTGTTAAATCGTAATCTTCTAAATCCGGTATTCGATGGAGTAAATATTGACAATATCCCGATAAATAATGTTCTACATCGTCTATTCTGACTCGAAACGAATGATGACGTATAAAAAAACCATTTAAGATTAGTTTAGGGAATTTTTTATACATTGCTAACTCTGGATAAAAAAACCCTACACGCTGATACTCTGCTCGACGGTCAATTGTTTCTATTAAAAAGTCTTCATCAATATGCTCTAAAAGATACTCTTTATCCAGTTCCTTTATTTTTTTAATCATTTTATATGTCGCCATTGTTAATTCTAAAAAAGTAGGAAAAGTTGTTTCACGATGATAAATAAACTTTAAACGTTCTTGACTATTTCGTAATCCGAAAATAAAATATTTATCTTTAGGTTCATAGATTGTCAGTTCGTTAGCTGCATAACTTAACCAATGATCATGATATTTCCAATATTCATTATCTATAAAAAATTCAAAGGTTTTCTTTACCTCTTCTAACCAATATTCATCCCGATCAATAGCATATAAACGTAGTAATGCGAATATCGCTTCCCCTTCGTAATAAATAATCCGATACATATCCTTTATATTAAAAGTAGGATAATTTAATACATGAATAAATCCTTCGTCAGGTAGCTTCATCTCAATAATACCTCGTGCTAAAGCACGGGCAATTTCTAAATAACGGTCACTTCCTGTAACTTCCATATATTTGGTCATTGCCAATATAGCTGTTGCGTTCGACCCTAATTTAATTTCTGAATCATTTGCATGATCCACAACAAATGCTATACGTTTGGCATCGTCTTTATATACAATTGCTTCATTAATTAAAAAAGTTAGTCCCCGTTCAACAGCCTCTAGAACACGTTGATCTTTAATAATTTCATATCCTTCTACCATGGAGTATAGAGAGCTTGAATGTCGAAGAATGTTATATGTATTAATTTTTTTAGCGAAGGCTGAAAAATATCCATATTCAAATTGCCCTGTATCCTTAACACTATTCATTAAATAATAAGTAGCTTTAGTAATTAAAGATTTTACTTCATCCTTAATATTGGACACTTTACGAATACCATTAGTTAATGGACCATTGTATAAATAATATAACTGATCATCTTCAACAAATAAGCTTTTTGTTTTAAAAATATATACATTTTTGTTCGCATAGTGATGTCTAAAAAAAGTAGGCATTGTAGCCTCTTTTTGTCTTAAATAATAATTTATATTCCTCTCATCTAAACGTAAGGTTTCATCAGTTTGTTGTCGAATAAGAGCATTCCCATTAATTTCTTGTTCCAGAAAAGCTAGGATAAACGATGGATCGAACGATATACCATAGCGAAAATAATTTCGTCTTGTGTTTGCAATTTTCCTTTCTAGATCTGCAAAGGATATCTCCTCGACCTCTGATACAATATCTAATTTAATCCACTGTGGATGCACATGTCTTTTTCTTACTAAGTTTATAGCCTTATCTTGTAATTTTTGTACAACATTATCCAACCTTTTTCCACTTTCTCGAACCGTTATTGCTCTAATTGATTCATTTCCTATGGATAAAAAAACAACATACTTTTGTTCCGTTCCAATCTTACTTGCTGGAATATTTCCATCCTTGATAATTTTATTAATTTCAGAAAAAAATTTTTCAAAGGATCGATATATAACACTTAAAGGAGAAGCCATTGATGCACACCTTTCTTTATATAAGTAAATATATAACCAGCCTATACTTCATGCGAAATATAGGCTGATTATTTATAATTTATTCATTTTCTTTGCGACGACGAGTGAATAATCCAGCTAAACCAGAGAACAACGCCATTAAACCTGCTAAACCGGCATTAAACACATTTGTTGCAGTTTTAGGAAGCTTTCTCTCAGAGTCCTTCTCTTCC
>CALJVC010000024.1 GCA_937974845.1 uncultured Pseudogracilibacillus sp.
AATGGTACCTTCTTATGGACAAAAATTAATCGATAATCCTGAATTACTAGAAGAAATTACGAAAAAGGCTAACGAAGCCCTCGGTATTTAAAAAGAAAAAGCGATGTTCTCCTTGAACATCGCTTTTTTATCTTTGAACGATAAAACTTAAATGACGGCCTGCTTGGCGATCCTGACGATAGGAAAAACCAGTCGGACTCGAAAAGGTACAGCTTGTATCGATCTGTATCTTCTCCTCTAAAATTCCTATTCGTCTACATTGTTCTTTGATCACTTGTTGATTGTCGATATGAAACTTTTTCCGTTTCGCCTTGTAAGTAATAAAAGGATCCGCATAGCCTAGGCTTGAAAAAAGCTCATAAACATCCCGATCTACTTCAAAATGTTCCTGACATAGGGCACTTCCAATAACAATGGAGAAATCCTCCATCCTCACTGCTTCCTTCTGACGAATATAGTCTAAGGTCTTTGGAGTAATTTCCTTTACTGTACCGCTCCAACCTGAATGAATGATTCCTATGATTTTCGCCCTTTCATTATAAAAGAAGACCGGAACACAATCGGCCGTGCATACCGTCAACACAAGATTCTTTTCCTTCGTATATAGGGCGTCCGTATCAGGAATAGCAGTCGTCTCCTCTAAGGCCCCCCTCCCTTGATCTTCCTTCTTCACCTCATAAAAATGGTCGCTATGGGTCTGTTGAGCAAATACAAAAGAAGTTAAGGGAATTCCTAGAGATTGGGCCAAAGCCTGACGATTTTCAAGAACTGTACGAGGATCCTTGGCCGTATGAAAGGCCATATTGTTCTCTTCTTTTTTATTAGGATTCTTCAATGTCATCCCAGCGAGAAGGAGAGCTTCCTTAAGATACCACTTCATTACCGACGCTCCTCTATTTCATCTTTTACTTTAGCTACTATAAAATAAAAAAACTTTACTAAGCTTTCGGGCCTAGTAAAGTGAGTCAGTATATGTAAGGTCGCGCACCTACCGTCGATGCAATGATTTCACGCGTTACTTAAGTTCATAGCTCAGTCTAGGTTGCCCTACGGCACACAGGAATGACCACTTACTGCTGCTTCCTTCCGGACCTGACAGGGTTCATGGGTTCCTGTTGCGCAGGATCTAAACGTCAACACTAATTCCTTAAGGCAGCCGTAAAATCATCCACCTCAGATAGGAATTCAGCCTTGCTATAGCGGATTGCAAGTGACAGGGTGCCGCTACCTCCCCACCTAGCACGACAATTTTCATTATACACCTTTTCCCCAAAAGGCGCAATGGAAAAAGTTGTTATGTTTCATATGTCTAGTCGTTGGTCTTTAAAGAGAGTCATTGTATAATGAAAGCATATACTTTTTTCAGAAAATTACATTTTTAAAGGAGGAAACGACGTGCGTTTGTATACAAAATCCGGTGACAAAGGACGAACGAGTCTAGTAGGAGGAAGGGTTTTTAAAAACCATCCACGGGTAGAAGCTTATGGTAGCTTAGATGAACTAAATGCCTTCGTAGGAAAGGCTATCACTGAAATTCATGATGAAACCTTCGCCGATTTAAGAGAAGATTTAATAAAAATCCAACATGAAATTTTTGATAGCGGTTCCGACCTTTCCGTCATTCTACCTGAAGAAGAAAGAAAATATCGTTTGGATAAGACGGCCATTGAATACCTCGAAACCCGCATCGATGAATTGACCGATGAAGCCCCTGATTTAGAATACTTCATTCTACCAGGAGGAACAGCACTAGCCGCTTCCTTGCATATTGCTCGAACGATTGCTCGACGGGCAGAAAGACAAATTGTAGCCCTTCTTCAAGAGGAAGATGACGTACCACATACGGCCTTACAATATGTAAACCGATTATCGGATTACTTCTTTGCAGCTGCCCGTGTAGCTAATAGTCGAGTCGATGTGAAAGACGTCGCTTACGAAAGAAGTGCCAAGGTCTTTCATACAAAAAAATCCTCCGACTCAGCCAAGAAGGAGGAAAAATGAATTCCTCCGACGTCCTCATCCTGCCCCTTAGCCAGGATGAGGAACTAGTAATTTCTAGCGACAATAGTGGCTCGATCGGAGAAAAAGTAACGGATTCTGTCCAAGTACCTAATGCCATGGCTAGTTATTACTCCTGCCGGGTCACCTATATGGACCTTCTACGGACCCGAGCCAAACCTTTGGCTATCATTTTACAAAATTTCACAAATGATGAAGCTTGGTTAGACTATGTTGAAGGAATTCAACGATTACTTAGCGAAACAAAAATTAAGGATTTACCAATTACAGGAAGTACGGAATCTAATTTTAGCTTAAAGGAATCGGCCTTCGGGATTACGATGCTAGGACGACGAAAAAGGAATCGGAAAAAACGCCGACGCCCAACTGTTTCCGATGGTTTTGCCGTCATCGGAAGTCCCCTCGTTGGTAAGGAAGTAATTAAGCATGCCAAGCAAGTAGCCCCGCTTTCCCTTTACGAAAGTTTCGTCCAAGAAGAAGGGGTAATCGACCTAGTCGCCGTCGGTTCAAAGGGAATTTTAGCTGAATGGCAAAGGTTGACAAAATCGAACCTTTCTCTCGAAACTTCCTTAGATATAAAAAAATCTGGCGGACCGGCTACTTGCTTTCTTATTGCTTTTGAAAAGGAGAAAAAAGAAACGATTCAAACGATGGCCAAAGGCTACTATCATCCCTTATATGTGCAAAGATAATGATCCCCGGTACGGGTGTAAATCCGTATCAGGGATCGTTTATTTAGAAATACGTTCAAAAATTGGTCGAAACCATGGAATAAGAAGTAAAGCGATGGCTATATTAACTAGAGAACCAACAAATAATGGTGGTAACAAGGCGATGTAAAACTTTGAACTAAAGAAATAAATCATCGGTAACGGTACGAGGAACGTGTTAGCAATCAATACAAATAGGCCTGCAATCAAGGAAAGGCTCTTCGTATAAAGTATTTCAAAGAAATAAACAATGATGGCCATAAACAAAGCAATCAGAAGATGAAGGGGACCGAGGGACAGTCCACCAATCATTGCCGAAGCTAAATGACCAAACGCTCCGACTAAAGCGCCTGAGTTTCTCCCTAAGTAAATCGCTGCCATCAAAGCTGGAAATAAATCTAGCGCGATACTCCCGACGATGGCTGGTATTTTAATAAAACCACCGAGCACTGAAATAGCAATAAACAAAGCGAGTAAACTTAAACGTCCCGCAGTCATATATGTACCTCCTAACTATTTCAAAGTTTTAGCAATGCCGTACCAAATGTAATGGACCCTAGCCGCTTCTTCCACCATCCTTTGATAAAACCTTCCTGTGACGTCCCGCCAAAGGCGCTCCTCCGCTTCGATCGGTACGATTCCTTTAGAAATATCAGTACCAATTACTACTAGCTTATTACCGTCTTGCTGGGACCAAGCTTTCCAAGCCTCGATATATTCTATCGCCCGATCCTGGCTATCTTCATAATGATTGAGTAATTGCTTTAACCAATATTCTATTCCTTCTAATATAATAAGTTGGCTCGTATATTTTCCTAATTCCTTCGGTAAAGAAGGGTCTTCATAGGCTGATTGCCAAAGGTAAGAAGATTTCCTATCCAATTGATAGTGCGTCCTCACCCATTGCGCTTTACCATTGTAGGCACCGCCGATAACAAAGTGCATCGATCTTCATCACCTTTTTAAGTAATATTTTCCGAGCTTGATCCCTAGCCTTCACTCGTTAAGTAGTTTCTGATAGTCCATTTTTCCAGTCATCCCATGACATAATAATGATATACCCAAAGAAGTAACCACAAAATAGTCTCCATTCCCTCCGTCGCTCCGCCAGCTAAGTCACCGTTGATTCCACCAAAGGCGGTTACAATTTTCCTTTTGATTACAAGATAAGCAAGAAGCATAGCTAGGAAGAAGAGCAAGCCGACGATTAAGAGACTTGGCTCATATAAGTAGAGAAACAGATATAAAAGGAGGATAAAGCCTCCGTTATATAAAAGAATGTTAGGATGACTAGCCTGGTGAAACATCCTTCCTAGTCCCTCGTCCTTAAGGGGCGGGATAAAGGTAATGAACATGTTCATACTTACCCTACTAAAAAAATATACGAGCAGAAAGAGTACAAAGGAAGCTGGCACCAGTTTCTTTACTATTTCATAAAGGAAAACGAACCGAAGGACTAAAAGGACGATGACACTCAACAGACCGAAGGCACCGACGGCTGGATCAGCTAAAATTTCAATCCGACGTTTCTTATCCCGATAGGAAAAATAAGCATCACTGCTATCGATCCAACCATCTAAATGCAGGCCACCGGTAAAAAGAATCGGAAATAACCAAAGCACTAACGTTAAGACTAAGGGGGATAAAGATGTCCAAGTATATAAAATATAGGCCAATAAGCTAAAAAGCAGACCTTGCAATAAACCTAAAAGTGGAAAAAGTTGAACACTCCTCCGGAGGCTTTCCCTATCCAGTGGAACTTGTATCCCTTTAATCGGTATAGTCGTAAAGAATTGTAGATTGAAAATGAATCCATAAAGAAAAGACCGCACCGCTGTTACACTACCTTTCTAATTCTCCGAAAATAATGGAATCCCTTTCATTTGGATAGGAATTGAAGCCTCCACTAAAAAAGAGGCTGTACTGAGGGTGACAATCGCTTGATGTAAACGTCCTAACGACCATTGATAGAGCTGAACGAAAGGTTCGCTATGGGCCTCAAACTGTATTTCATTAGATACAAGGATGAGGGTATGGACCTTATTTTTTAACTGGAGGATTGCTTCCTCTAAATCCCTTATTAAGTTCCGGCTTCTTTCTAGCAATTGATCTAAAGGACCAACCTCTATAAATAACTCATTAGCTAGTAGGACAGTTACACAATCGATAAGAACAATGCCTGAAAAATCCTTCCCCTCTATCTGCCTAGAAAAATTCCTACTAATTTCATAGGTTCGCCACTTCCGACCACTTAACCGGCGCAGACTTTGATGATGCTGAATTCGTTCCTCCATCTCTGCATCTGTTCTGAGACTGGTTGCGATATAGGTTAAATTCTCACCGGTTTGGTCTTGAATCTTGTAAGCAAGGGCCTCGGCAAAACTACTTTTACCGCTCCGAACACCACCGCTAATAAAAATAAGCTGACCTTGGTCTTTTTTCATACCTTCCTCTCCTCAACCTTGCGACTTTTCTCCTCCCGTAACCTTTTAAAGAAGTTAGATAAAAGGAGACGGCACTCTTCTTCTAAAATACCGCCTGTCCATGCCACCTGGTGGTTAAAACGTTCTTCCTCCAGTAAATTCATTAAACTGCCGACGCAACCGGCCTTCGGATCCCAAGCCCCATAAACAACCCGCTCCATCCGAGATTGAATAAGGGCACCAGCACACATCGGGCATGGTTCTAACGTAACATAAAGGGTACACCCTTCTAAACGCCAGCTTCCTAATACCTTGTTCGCTTTCTCAATAGCAATTAGTTCAGCATGGCTTAAAGTTTCTTCCCTTGCCTCCCGTTGATTATAACCCCTTGCAATGACTTTTCCTTCATAGACGATTACCGCTCCGATTGGAACCTCCCCTTCGGCCTCGGCCTTTTTTGCTTCTTCTATAGCTAAGGACATAAACTTCTCATCTTCTGTCATTAGTTTTTCCATCCTTTGTACATAATCTATTGTTATTTTACCGCCATATAATTTAAGTAGCAATGAATGTTCACAAAATACAGCTGTACTAAAACGGCTACCTTTACAAAAGAAGGGTAATTTGAAAAACAACCTGTAAAACAGAAGGAACTCTATATAGGTATAAAACGTTTAATGGATCTTAAGCCAAGGGTAAGTAAAGAAGAAATTAAGGTTCTCTTTAAAAAGTACTTAATCCTTGTAGACTCGAAAAAACAAATTACTCACTAGAGCCAAGGGCTTCCGAACGACGCGTGGCCTGCTTAACACATTCAACCATAGCCCGTTTGACATCAAAAGCCTCCAACGTAGCGATTCCCGCAGCGGTCGTTCCATTCGGGCTCGTCACTTGCTCCCGTAACTGGGCAGGAGATTCAGGCCTTTCTGCTAACATCTTTCCAGCACCGATGACCGTTTGGGTTATCAGTTGCTTAGCGGTAGAAGGATCCAGCCCTTCTTCCATGGCCGCCTGTTCCATCGCCTCAACCATATAATATATATACGCAGGACCACTTCCTGAAAGCCCTGTTACAATATGCATTTGTTCCTCGTCGACAAGGACGACCTCGCCAATCGCTTCAAACAAGCGCCGAGCGATAGCGACTTCCCCTTCGCTTGCATACCGCCCTTTACAAAGGGCTGTTGCTGAGTAGCCAATCGTTGCAGAAGTATTAGGCATCGAACGAATGACCCCTATTTCCTGTCCCACTGTCTCCTCTATTTTCTTCGTCGGTACTCCAGCTACAACAGAGATAATCAACTGTCCTTCCCGAATATAAGGAGCCGTTTCCTGCAGGGCTAACTCGACATCATAAGGCTTTGTCGCTATTACAAGAATATCTGCCTGGGAAACCACTTCTCGACGGTCACTAGAACTTTGTATACCGTAGTTTTCCTCTAACTCCTGTAAACGTTGTTTATTTTCTTTATTTGTAACGTAAATATTTTCCTTTGCAAAAACTTGTTTACGAACGATGCCGGCAATGACCGCTTCCGCCATCGATCCAGCTCCAATAAAACTTATCTTCTCCATACTCCCTCTCCCTTTCCCTAACTTTACTTTTTACAAATAAAAAACCCCATTTCTGTCCTTACACGTAAGGACGGAAATGGGGAAATTTTCCGCGGTACCACCTCAATTGACATAGATTAGCTATGTCCACTCTTATTCACGATAACGCATCGAAGGCGGTTAGTTTATGAGACTAACGACTCCTAGGTAGGGTTCCGCTAAGCTGTAATTAATGAAACCTCTCAACCGATGGGCTTCAATCTCTGTTAATTCGCTTAACGTACTCGCCTATTCATCGCCACTTCCATTATTAAGTTACATAAAATAGTAAAACCTTATCCAAGATTTGTCAAGTCCTTTATCAAAAGCGCTTTTCAATAATCTGATTACAAAAGGCGGGAGCCATTATTTCCCGGAAAATAATAGCCTGCTAAACTTATTTTCCGAATAAAAAA
>CALJVC010000025.1 GCA_937974845.1 uncultured Pseudogracilibacillus sp.
TTATTAAGAGGCTTTAACATCTTCGTTTTTGTTTCTTCTTTTTACCATCGCATTCCATGCTTCAATAATTAAGAAGACACAGAGGATCAGTAAAACGAAGGCTGAGATTGCTAGGAAATAATTTGGCTGATCTCCAGCGAATAAGTTGTCGTAAATGAGTACACCTAGAGCAGATACCGTGATAACGAACATGAAAATCATCGGTAACACAGTGAACCATACTTTGACACCTTTACTGACGAGCCAGGCGCTGACGGCTAATAAGGCGATAGCTCCGAGCATTTGGTTGGCAGAACCGAACAATGGCCAAACCTTGTTCCAAGTTCCTGATAGAGCTAAAGCTGCAGCACCAATAACGATAATAAAGGTTGCTACGTGTTGGTTGGAGAAGAATTTCGATTTTTCTTCAGCGAATTCCTGGACGGCATATTTTCCAAGACGAGTAGCTGAGTCTAGGGTCGTCATAAGGAAGGCTGAAGCTGTTAAGGCTACGAAAGTCGTACCGATTGCTTCAGGAATACCGAAAGAACTCATTAAATATCCAACACCAGCTGAGAAGATTGGAATTGGTCCACCTAATTCCTCTAACTTTGTTAAGAATTCTGACTGGGTTAAGAAGGCGACAGAACCGATAGCGATAACTGCTAAGAAGCCTTCAATTAACATTCCACCGTAAGTGATAAAACGTCCGTTCTTCTCATTATCTAATTGCTTAGCCGTCGTACCGGAAGATACGAGGGAGTGGAAGCCAGAGACTGCTCCACAGGCAATCGTGATAAAGAGAATAGGGAAGAGATATCCTAAAGTCTCGTTATAAAAACCGGTATAGCCAGCCATCTTAATGACTGGGTTAGCAACGATAATACCAAGGGTTGCTCCAATCATCATTCCATAAAGTAGGAAGGAGTTTAAGTAGTCCCGAGGCTGTAAAAGTAGCCATACAGGTAATACTGACGCAACATAAGAATAGGCTAATAGAATAATAACCCAGGCTGTACCACTTAATTGTAGTGGGAATAGGTTTCCTAACCAAACGGATAGGAGCATGGCGATTACACCAAAAATAGTAGCTACAGCGAAGTTCATCCGGACTTGGTTCACTAAGATTCCAAATAGAATAGCTACTCCGATAAATAATAAGGAAGAAGTAGCAGCTTCAGGGACGTTAACAAAAGTATCACGAACCAATATTACGAATACTCCGACAATTAACATGATTGTTGCGATCGAGAAGGATAGGAAAAGCGTTTGTCCACGTTTTCCGATATATTCCTTGATGATTGTTCCAATAGACTGGGCGCGATGTCGAATGGAAGCTTGTAGGGCTGAGTAGTCGTGTACTCCCCCGATAAAGATACTACCTAACACAATCCAAATAACTGCCGGAATCCAACCGAAGACAGCAGCAGATACGGGACCGACAATTGGTCCTCCACCCGCAATGGTTGCGAAGTGGTGTCCGAAAAGGACGGGTTTTCTTGCTTGAACATAATCCACACCGTCTGCCATTTCTACAGCAGGGGTCTTACGGTTAGGATCGATGCCAAGCTTTTTGTCTAGATACTTACCATAGGTAAAGTAGGCAATGATAAAGATGATGCCAACAATAAGAAGTAAAGTAACTAATGACATTTGACAGCACTCTCCATATTAAAATAATTTTCAATAATTTTTACTAAAGGCTTTCCCTTCGGGTGTACCCAAAGGTCGTTGTCCTTTAGATTAACAACGATTAGATACAATTCAACCCAACCGTGTAAACCAAATTTAAGAAATTTCACTTTACGATATTTTCTAACTTTTTTGGCAATTGTCTGATCGACAGTTTCGTTTGTGACAATAATTCCATAGATAATGGTTGACATGTGTTCTTCGTGTTCCTTCATGTAAGCTTTGAAGTTATTCTCCATGCTTTTGATGAAACGGTCGATATCGTCCACTTTTAAGGCTTCTTCGTGTACGGTAGTAAAAGCTATTTCTTGATTTTCAAATCCATAGATTTTGAATTTCTTTGAAAGCATATAGCGCTCATCTCTTCGTTTGTGTACAGCGGTAAAAGCTAGTGGTATGTCGTCTAAGCTTCCTTCTTCATAAATATCAAATAAGTGAGCGTATCTGCTTTTTAAATAATTCAAAAATTTTTGAATATTTTCTTGCGCCACGTTCTAAGATCCTCCTATTATCAGTCTTCTAAAATCGTACGAGTCCCTCTACTTGTAAAGTGGTGAAGGGTTTAAAGCCTTTGACTTTAAGAACGACGGTGTCTTTCTTGAAGTCTAGTCGTTTATCGATATAGATAGGAATGCATTGGTCCGTGATATGGTTGTAAGGATCTTTTTGTTCAGGTGTGGTAAATTGTACGTCTACTTCTGCATTCGGAACACAGCAACCATTCAGTTCTAAGGGTGAAATGGTCAATGCTTCTTTTGTTTCAAGGTATTTTTTTGTTTTTTCATCCATAACAATTGTTAGACCCATCGGTTGATCACCTCGAAATTTTAAATAATCAGACAATTTGTCGTAAAAGATATAATACATGAATAGTTGAAAATAAGTCAAATTTTCACTATGCAAAAAGTAAAAAAGAATAAAAAGAGTGTAAAAGTTCTGATAAATTAACTTATTTTTGTGGATAATGCACAATGAGTGATGCTTCATTCCTTTGAATCTATGAAAAATCAATCTCCTAAAGGGTTTATTTATTTTTAATTTATGCGTATTTTTAAGCATATATACAAGTATTCATCATTTTTTAATTAATTATTTTATATAAAAATAGTAAGTATATGTCAAGGGCACATATATGATAGCTTAATAAGGATAAAACCGCTATAATAGATTAAACTCTCGTTTTATAACCTAGTAACAATTTGTAGAATTTTTTAGTAGCCGTGTAGTTTAGAAGCAAATATAAACTAGAAATACAAGGAGCACGATGAATGAAAAAGATTGCATGGATTACGGATAGTACTTGTGGTTTACCACAGGAGTTTATTGAAGAAAACGATATACATGTCGTACCGCTAAACGTTATTATTAATGGGGTTTCGTACAAGGAAGATGTAGACATAACGAAGGAAGAGTTTTATCAAAAGTTACAAGAACCAGATGTAGATGCTAAGACGAGTCAAGCGTCTTTAGGGGATTTCCTTGAACTGTATGAAAGGTTAAAAGAGGAGTATGATTGTGGTATTGCAATCCATGCTTCAAGTAAATTAACAGGTATGTATAATAGCTCACGTGTTGCTGGAGAGCAAACGGGTTTTCCGGTAGAAGTGATTGATTCGAAGATTGGTAATTATGCTTTAGGAAAAATGATTCGAAACGGGATTGCCTTGGAGAAAAAGGGGCTCTCCTATGAGGAGATTGTGGCTCGTATGCGTAAATTTCCGGCTTTAGCAGAAATGTACCTTCTTCCGTCAAGCATGGAACAATTGAAAAAAAGCGGTCGTGTGTCTTTAGGGCAGGCGATTTTAGCAAGTATTTTAAATATTAATCTCCTCCTGCGTTTCCAAGAGGGGAAGGTAGTTGTCGAAGAAAAGATTCGCTCGAAGAAGAAGGCGAAGAACCGTCTATTTGAGATTGTAGAAAAGGCGGTAGAGAAGTATGAATTAGAGGAGATTTGTGTGATGCATGCCGGTGTTATTGATAAGGCCAACGCTTGGAAGGAAGAGTTGGAGAAGATGCATGATCAACTGAGGGTGAAGATTAAGACTTTAGTTCCGGTAGCGGGAGTGCATACGGGCTATGGCACTATGGCAATTTCTTGGTTATCCGATGGTGATTTAGGCTATTTAGAGACGCACTAAAGGGGTGCGTCTTTTTTTATGGAAGGTGTATTGAGAAAGGGTTTGTGTAAAAGTGAACAGGAAAAAAGGACTGAGTTTGGTGAGTAAACTGAGTCCTAAGTGTTCAACTTACATTAACTGCATCTGTTTGTTAAAAAGGGTAGGGTAAGATAAGAAACCAAGGATAATGCTAGTTAAGGATGCGGTACATAATAAAAGAAAGATAATAAGTAATTGAAATTGAACAGCTTGAAGAGGCGGAGCGCCGGCGATAATTTGTCCACTCATCATTCCGGGTAGTTGGACGAGGCCGATTGTTTTTTGGCTTTCGATTGTCGGGATCATACTTGCCTTAATCGAGCTAATTAAAGAATGGTGGATGGCCTGTTTTGGTGTTCCACCTAAGGAGAGAATCAATTCGATTTCCTCTTGTCTTGCTTCGACTTCAGCGGTAAAACGGTTTAGAAATAGAATCGATAGGACCATAGAGTTTCCTAGTACCATACCGCTTATTGGAATGATGTAGGAAGGTTCCATTGGGATTATATGCAAGCCGAGTAGGATCCCTTGGCTTAATATTTCGACAAAGGTAAAGTTGACGATTAGCTTCCAAGTAATCCCTTCGATTGCTACTCCTTTTTTTCTGGCATTTTGTGTCGCTGCCCCAATCATAAGGGCGATCATTAAGAGCGTGTATATGATATGGTCGGATTCGAAGACGAAGGTTAATAGGTAGCCTACGATAAATAATTGCACGATTGAGCGAATCGTTGCGATGAAAATATCTTTTTCTAAGTTTAATTTCAAGATGTTAGATAGAAAAAAAGGAATTAGGACGAAGATGAGACTAAAGCTTAGGGCTAGGTAGCTCATTGTATCTCTCCTTTGACAAATTTTTGGACGAAGGGATGTTCGGGTTGATCAAGTAATCGGCTATCGCCGTATTCAATTAATTGGCCGTCCATTAAGACCCATGTTTGATCCCCTACGTGCCGTGCTTGTCGTAGGTCGTGGGTAACCCATACAATCGTCACGTGGTAGGTTTGGTTAATATGTAAAATTAATGTTTCAATTTCTTCCGTTGATACACGGTCGAGCGAAGATGTAATTTCATCTAAAAGTAAGATTTTCGGTTTGTTGACGAGGGTTCTCGCAATGGAAACTTTTTGCCTTTGTCCTCCTGAGAGATCTTCTACTGAACGAGTAAGGTAGGAGGAGTCTAAGCCGACCGATGTCAGCAGCTGGCTAGCTTCTTCCTTTGAAAGTTTTTCTTTATGGAGTTGTCTCGGTAAAGCGAGGTTGTCGTAAACGGTACCTGGAAGCATTGGCGCACTTTGTAAGGCGAGGCCTACTGTGCGGCGTAATTCAATTGGTGAGTACTGTTCGATTGGTCGGTTTAGGATGGTGATGCTTCCTTCGGTTGGGGAACGGAGGCCGTTGAATAATCGGAATAGGGTGGACTTTCCAGCCCCGGAGGGTCCGACGATTGTCGTGATTTGGCCTTTGATGATGTATCCGGTTAGGTTTTTAATGATTTCTGTTTCTTCAGCTTT
Source organism: uncultured Pseudogracilibacillus sp. (assembly GCA_937974845.1). Taxonomy (GTDB): domain Bacteria; phylum Bacillota; class Bacilli; order Bacillales; family Amphibacillaceae; genus Pseudogracilibacillus. The sequence goes on from CALJVC010000025.1 coordinate 5,342, forward strand.
ATAGGAGACACTTTGTAGTTCAATTGCTTTTTCTAATTTCGAAGCCATGATTAGGTCCTTCCTTTATTTTTTAATTTGGTATTTTGTAGTAGGAGGTTTTTCCTTTTTTTTATTATATCAGTTTTTACAAAAGGCTTCCTTATCAATCTTCATGAAAAAGGTAAATATTTCTGACTTTTATCCTGGGGGAAAGACCTCCTAGCTCTAGGCTAGAAGGTCTTAGAGGTATTTATCGATCCAACCATTCCCATAGAGGTTCTTTACGGAGTTTTCTTCGTACTTCTTTTCCCCAGCTTTTTACTGCATCTGCTGAGACTTGTTCGATTTCCATAATTTCTTTAATAGTTAAGTCGGCGATGATAAAGTATTTTACCCAGAGCCATTGCTTATGGGTGAG
>CALJVC010000026.1 GCA_937974845.1 uncultured Pseudogracilibacillus sp.
CCGCTTCCCCTAAGTCGGTAACATTCGTCCAAGGGGACCATCTTCATCGAGTAGATTTTCTAGCTGATAGGCTGGGATCGGAAAGGTTGGGATGCCATAATAATACGGTGTAATCTCATAGAGCTGATAATATAGCACAAGGGTCTGGTCGGCGATATAAAAGGCCTGGTTCTTATCGACGACGACCGGTGTTTCTGGAAAGACCGGCACCTCCCGAGCTTCTACTTGGGCCTTTACTAATTCCGTTAAGCGGCTTACGTAGTCTACCCGAGGTTGGAAAAGATCCTTCAAACGATACTCTTTACCGGTTTCGACATTAAAGGTGAGGGAATCCATTAAGGTTAAGCCATGGGCAAACCCATCCGCATAGGCATAATTCGTAAACGTTACAGAAAAAATATTTCGCTCATTCGTTTTGATTTCATATGTCGCAATCATTTCTGAAAACCTATCCGTCTCCTGGGCTTCATACTGCCTTTCGCTTAGCTTACGGATTGCCTCATACATGTGCCAATTAATCTTTCTTTCAACATAGGGGTTCCAATGACCGATAATCTCTGGAATATAAAAGACCGCACCACCGTCCTTTTCTACCCGGGTGCGCACCGTTACAGGTAAAGTTACAGATGCATACACGATAACCACTCCTCCCTTACACTCGACATTAGTCTATGTAAGAGGAGGGAAATAGGTGACCGCCCGGAAGAAAAATTTAAGTCCAAAATATAAACTTTCACTAAGTAAATCCGGAGCTTTTCCATTTTAGATTCACCACATTTAAACAAAATAGACGGTAGTGCCACTAACCGAACAGCTTTTAAAAAGAACTTCCACTAGAGTCATAGGTGGAAAAACTAGCTAGGCAAGTCCAGGGAAGGTAAAAGTTATTCCCATGCAGGCATAAGAAAAAATTACCTAATCAACCTAGAAAGAAGCGCTAGCTCACAGCGAACGATCGAAGCCTTCCTTCCCAGTCACGGCTTGGACCGCCTCGATGGCCCGACGCAACTTCCTAATCGGCACCTGGCCGGGCGCTGAACTTTCTACCCCGACGGCAAAGGTTAAGACCGAACCGTAGGCCCAACCGATCACCCGACTCAAGACCCCTAGCTCCCCCATAGACATTGTAATGACCGGGATTTCTAAGGCTCGATCCAGCTCTCGAGTAAAGGTTAGAAGCCGGTCGACATCCTCCCTAGTCTCAGGCATGACAGCCAACTTAGCAACCGAAGCCCCGTAAGCCTCCATACGACGGCCTAGCGCCATTAACTCCTCCGTTGCTGGTGTACGAGTAAAATGGTGATAGGAAAGGACGAGCTCTACCCCCGTCTCCCGAGCAAGCTCACTGATTCTCTCTACAAAGCGGGCTTCGTTTTCCACCTCATAATCAACGGCCGTCAGTTTCCCTGAACGACATACCGCCTCCAACAAGTCGAGCTTCTCCTCCTCTGATAAAGCGATTGGCTCCCCGCCCTCGCGCTCTGAACGAATCGTAAAGAGTAGAGGCAGGCTCGTAAGCCCATGAATCGTCTCGAGAAGTTCTAAAACCTCCGCCTGCTCTCCTAAATTCTCAAAAAAATCCGCCCGCCATTCCAGCAGATCCGGTTGTAAAGGGACAATCGCTTCAACCTGCGCCTTAACCTCCTCTGCACTCCTACCCGTCACCGGTATACAAAGTAACGGACGTTGCTTCGGATGAACGAATATACTCATCTTTCTCCACTTCCTTTCTATCCCTTAGCAAGCCTTCAATATACGTTAAAGGAATTGAACAAATTATATCAAAGCCCCGCTTCCTTCCTCAAGGAGAATCTAAATCCTATGATTCAAAAAAGTAAGAAACAAAAAA
>CALJVC010000027.1 GCA_937974845.1 uncultured Pseudogracilibacillus sp.
CCTTAGTTTATACTTACTTAATTAGTATAAACGATAAGTAAGAGACAAGCGAGTAAAAGACGGTAACTTGCAAAAGGTGTTAATTTCATTCGGTCAATGAGCGAAAGAAAAAATCGGATTGATATATAGGCAAAAATAAAAGCGCTAATAAATCCAGTAATAAAAAAGGGAAGAACCTCGGGGGAAAGGAGATGCCATTTTTTATATAGCGATAAGCTGCTTGCCCCAAACATAATCGGTATAGCCATAATAAATGTGAAATCCGCTGCAGCACGATGATTATATCCGAACAAGACCCCACCGGAAATAGTAGCACCGGAACGTGAGAAGCCTGGCCAAAGGGCAAGGCATTGATATAGTCCGATAAATAGTGCATCCTTATACGTCATTTGTTCAAGGGAGCGACCAACCTTGGGTTGGTTTTTATCAGCCAAAAACATTAGTAAAGATCCTAAGATAAGTCCGATTATTACTGTATCTACCCGAAAAAGATACGCGTCGATGATTGGCTCCAATAGAAGTCCAGCAAACATAGCGGGGATAAGTCCTACGAAGATATGAGATAAACGTAACCCATTTTTTGACTCTTTGTTTCGAGTAAAACTTTCGGTAAGTAATTTTTTTAAACGTTCCCAAAAAATAAATACAACCGCTAAAACGGAACCAAATTGTATAACAACTTTAAAAGTATTCGCTAATCCATGGGAACCGAGCACTAGGTAGGATTGTAATAACAAGTCGTCTACAATAATCATATGACCCGTAGAAGATACTGGGATAAATTCCGTTAATCCTTCAACAAGGCCTAAAATTAAAGAGACGAAAAAATCACGAAAGTCCATAAAGATTCCCCCTTTGACTACTGATAATAGTCTAAGTATCAACATCCGAGTTCTTTACTAATTATTTTTCTTTAGCTTCAAGGGCATCTTGAAGAGTAGCTTGCAGCCTTTGTTCTTTGAAATAAAAGTCTAAAGTATCCTTTTCAGAAATGTAGGTGGTGGAATCGACATAAATATGGTGATATTTGTTTCGGTAAAAGCGATTAAAAAGGTCGAGTAACCTTGTCCTGCCGGAAGCTTCGATCCTTTTAGTTGCTAAGGAACTCTCTTCTATGTAGAAGCGTTTGAGTAAAAAGCGCATAAAGGTATAAAATTCTTTTTTTCGAGCCTTGATTGCTTCAAAAAGCAAAAAAACAAGTAATAAAGTAGCTGTAAAAGTAAAAGGAAAAGAATAAAGTTGAAAAACAATTAGTAATAAAAGGCTAAGGATGGAAAAGTTAAGCATTTGTCGATAAGCTTGGCGATAAGGAAGATAATGACTTAAACTAAATAGAATAAATTTTCCTCCATCTAAAGGATATATGGGAAGTAAGTTGAAAAAGAAGACAATAAAATTGTAATAATGAATGTCTGCAACAAGGGCTGGTGGTAACAAATGAAAATAAGATAAGGTAAGGATGAAAATGTAGATAAAAAGATGTTGCAACGGGCCGAATAAAGTCACAAGGAGCTCTTCTTTTACAGGTCGTGTTCCTTGTTCATCCGTCTGCATCACCCCACCGAAAGCCCAAAATACAACCCTTTCTATCCGCCAACCAAAGAATCTTGCAGCACAGTAATGACCTAATTCATGCCAAAAAACTATGCTTAAAAGAATAAACAATTGCACGAAAGTACCTGTAAAAAAAGCAATGAGTAAAAATATCCATAACGTAGGATGAAGTTGAAATTGCCTTGCAATAGTCATGGAGCTATATCACCTTTTACTTTTCGTTTTCAATGGTTGTTTTCCCATCTACATTAATAATATCTATCGGGTCCACATAACCATTTTGTTTTTCAATAGAAAAGAAAAAACTTTCTCTAGTTTCTTCTGGATTTACTCTGCCAATGATTTCATTAGGAGAAACTCTTTGAAATAAATGAACATGAATATCGCTTAATTTACCATAGGTCGTCACTGAACGGTCCGGATGTTGAACTTTTATCGTTCGATCCATTTCCTTAGTCTTTCCAGCAAAAATCACAATTCCTTGTTCTACCGCTCTAACTTCTCTTTCTCCTGTAGGCATTATTTCTACGCCTGTTCCATTTACGTGAAAGCTTTCGATGACTTCACCAACAACTGGGACAATTAAACCATGGTCTGATAAGGTTGGAGTTGTATATTTTGGAGTAAGAGCGATGGGTTCACCCAAACTTTCTACATACCAATCGTATACAGTAGCAAAGGGAAAGGGTTCTGTTAAAGCTCCTTCTAATAATTTCTTCGGCTTGTCTAGCAGTGACCACTCACTTTGGAAAACAAAAGCAGTAAAAGCGATAAACATTAGGGCACCGAAAAATTGAATAAAAACAGAAGTGACATTAGACCTGTCTTTTTTCTTTTTCTTCGATAGCTCATTTTGATAGAGGGGCTCGGTATGAAAGCCATGCCGTTCTTCGTCCGTAATTATTTCCGGTCGAACAAAGGAGATAGGCTCCCTTTTAGACTGACGCTCTTTTTTCCTTTGACGAATAGATTGACGTATCCTTTCAACTTCTTTATTCAATGATTCTCCCTCCCGTCTAATGCATTATATGTCCTATAAGGACAAGTTAGACCTAGAGAAGAAGACTAGAAAATTAAGCTAAAATACAAGTTTTTTATCTGTGATTTCAAAATAATATAATAAAAAAATCCTTTTTATATAAACGAAAGATTCTCCGTCTACATAAAAAGGATTTATAAACTTAGAAATGCTTGAACAAAGATAGATTTATTATGTACGAAAACCGAAAAACCGTTTTACACGGTCAAATACACCAAGTTCTTCGTCGAAGGATTGTAAAGGAACTGATTCTCCTAGAATCCGTCGTGCTATATTCCGATAAGCAATGGAAGCTTTGTTATCAGGATTAACGACTACCGGCGTTCCCTCATTCGAAGCCTTTATTACTTCATCGCTATCAATAACGATGCCTAATAAGTCTATCGATAAAATTTGTAAAATTTGATCCACATCCAACATATCGCCCGTTTCCATCATATGATTGCGGATTCGATTAATTACTAAACGGGGGCGATCCATACCCTCTTCTTGCTCTAGTAAACCGATAATACGGTCTGCATCACGGACGCTTGTCTTCTCAGGTGTCGTCACGACAATTGCCTTGTCTGCCCCAGCGATTGCATTTTGAAAACCTTGTTCTATACCGGCAGGGCAATCGATCAGAATATAATCATAGTCCTGTTTTAAGCTAGTAACGATTTCAATCATACCTTCTCGGGTAATCGCTGACTTATCCTCCGTTTGTGAGGCTGGAAGCAGGGATAATGTTTCAAAACGTTTATCTAAGACTAAAGCCTGTTTTAAGTCACACTTCCCTTCAATTACATCGACAATATCATAAATAATGCGATTTTCTAATCCCATAATGACATCTAAATTCCGTAAACCAATATCGGTATCAACAAGACAAACCTTATTTCCCATTAACGCTAAGGCTGTGCCAATATTGGCAGTGGTAGTAGATTTTCCTACGCCACCTTTTCCAGAAGTTATCACTATTGCCTCACCCATAGAGGATTCTCCTTTCTAAATTGCGTAATTCTTTCCGAATATAAGGTAGTACTTGTAGTCGATCGATAATAATCTGTTGCTTCTCCCCATCTAAATACCCACATTCCATATATACACCGTCGGATTCGTATTCGGGAGCTCGACTAAAATACTTACCGATGCGCAACTGGGAAGGATTCATATAGGAAGCGACGATAACCGCCTGCTCATCTCCTTTAAAACCAGCATGGGCGATGCCATGTAACTGACCCATTATGAAAATGTTCCCCGTCGCTCGAACTTCACCACCAGGATTGACGTCTCCAATTAGCAACAAATCCCCAGTAATATCCAAAACTTGACCAGAGCGGACGATTTGGTTGACTAATTTAATTTCCGTTCTATCTAGTAAAAGCTGTGCCTTATGCTTCGAAATAACTTCAGAATCAAAGCGTTCAACGTAGAAACGATTCGTCCCTTCTACTAACTCAACTAATCTAGCTTTTTGTTCCTGTTTGAGAAAACGATAGCCTAGCTTAATAACTACAGATACGAGCTGATCATGATGGCCATTGATTTGATCCTGGGACAACTTTTCGGATAGTTCGTCTAGTACTTCATCAAAAAAGCCTTCATCATCCAACTCAAAAACGAATCCTTCTGCCGTGCCTTTTATTGTTACTAATTGTTTTTCCTTATGCATATGACCACCTCGTATAGTAAACGAACTACCTTTCTTAAACTAAAGTTCTTCTTCCTCCGTCCACTCTAACAGCTTCCGAGTAGGTAGATAAATGATTATTAAAAATAGTAAGTTAGCTCCAATGGTAGGTAAATATCGATAAAGTATAAAGTTGTTAAAGGACATCGTCGGAACACCGATAAAGGAATAAATTGATAGTAAGCCTAACTCCATCACGGTAATCGTCAGAAAAGTAATAATCCATAGCACCCAAAAGTTGGCCTGTAAGAAACGATTCAATAGTTGGCCCGTATACACCGACAAGGCTAACATAAACATATAGACGCCTAATACACCGGTATAAACAATATCAGTCATTAAACCGAAAACGACGGCGAAAGTTATAGGCATTGTCGCATCGTGTTGATATGAAAAACTAACCACAATCGTTAAAAATACTAATAACCAATGAGGGGTTAAGTAAAACTCCGATAGTTTTATAAAAGGAGGTAATAGCTCCATCGCCACCCCTTCAATTGCCAACAAAAATAACATCGTTAATGAAATTGTGACTAGCCGTTTCATTGGTCATCCTCTTCATCTTCAGCAATTTCTACCGGTTGCAACATCTCATCCTCCGAAATCGTTTCTAGACTTCGTTTCACGACGATTACCTCATTGATATTCGTTAAATCCGCTGCAGGCTTAACGTAAGCAATCTTTGTCAAGCCATATTGGTCTGGTTTCACATCATCGATCGTTCCAATCAATAAACCTGAAGGAAACATACCACCCATACTAGAGGAGAGAACCGGGTCTCCTTCTTTTATTTTACTACCGGTATCATCGATAATTCTAAAAAGTAGCATTCCTTTATCTTTATCATACCCTTCAATAAGTCCGAAAACATCCTTTCCCTTTTTCGGACTTACAACGGCGGACATTCGGTTCATTTGGTCAAAACTCGTGATTAATTGAACCGTTGAAGTAAAGTTGGATACGCTCTTTACCTTTCCGACGATTCCTTCCCCTGTAATCACCGCCATATTTTTTTCAATACCATGTTGCTTTCCTTGGTTTATAATTACTTGGTCAATCCACCGTTCCGGAGAACGGGCGATTACCGTTCCTAAAATCGGCTCATAGTCCCGAGGAGAATCAAGTAGGTTTACTAGTTGTCGCAGGCTCTCGTTTTCCTTTTCCAGCTCTTGAACCTCATATACTAAGGTTTTATATTCAGCAATTTTTTCACGTAATAGCTTGTTTTCTTCATAGGTTTGACGGATATCACTAATGCCATCAACTACACCTGTCACGAAGGTAATCGGTTGGAAGACGATATGTTGCAACCAACCGACCGAATCCATCACGAACATTTCAATTTTAGAAGGCTCATTTTTATTTGTTAAGGAGTATCCAATTAAACTACCTAGCAATATAAGACCGATTAATATGACAAATAAGGACTTGCGCTTGAAAAACTGCATAAAAACACCCGCTTAATCTATGGTTGTTCGAGAGGAAACATTCGGATTATTGCGGAAATGTTGGATATACTCTAAAGACTTTCCAGTACCTATTGCCACACTCTCTAACGGGTTATCTGTTACAAATACTGGAACATCCGTCGATTCACTAATTACTTTATCGATGGAATGTAAAAGTGCCCCGCCACCTGTTAAGACAATGCCTCGATCCATGACATCGGCTGATAATTCTGGTGGTGTTTTTTCTAAAGTTGTTTTAACAGCAGAAATAATCTTTTGTATCACTTCCTGCAAGGCCTCCGTGATTTCTTCTTCCGTAATTGTAATTGTCTCTGGTAACCCGGTAAGTAAGTTACGGCCACGAATATCTATTTCTCTTCCTTCTTTAGTTGGCATAGCGGAACCGATCTCTACTTTCACTTGTTCAGCTGTACGTTCCCCAATCATTAAATTGTACGTCTGGCGAATGTAATGGCTAATTGCTTGGTCCATTTTATTTCCGGCTTCATTAATAGAATTACTTGTAACGATACCTCCTAAAGAAATAACCGCTACTTCGGTAGTACCTCCACCAATATCAACAACCATACTACCGGTCGGTTCCCAGACAGGCAGGTCAGCTCCAAGGGCTGCCGCAAAGGGTTCCGGAATTGGAAAAGCTTCCTTAGCCCCAGCTACCTTAGTAGCGTCAACGACTGCTCGTTCTTCGACCTTTGTAATACCGGATGGAACACAAACAACAACACTCGGCTTCGTTGTGAAAAAGCCACCCCGTTTCTTCTTTGCTTGTTGTAAATAATATTTCATCATGGCTGCTGTCGTATCATAATCGGCGATAACTCCATCCTGCATTGGTCGTACAACGGTGATTGAGCCAGGTGTCCGACCAATCATATTTCTTGCTTCATTTCCAACTGCTACAATGTCCCCGGTTTCATTATTTATAGCTACAACCGTAGGTTCGTTAACGATAACTCCTTTATTTCGTAAGAAAACAAGCGTATTTGCAGTACCTAAATCTATCCCTAAACTATTCGCTAAACCAAACTTTGACAAGTCAAATCTCCCTTTCCTAAAACGGATTGATGTATGATAGTATGTTTCCGAAATTTTAATTTATAAAAATATTTTCCCAAATTCCATTGTATGCGCTCGAAAAAGAAAGCACCATTTTTCTACTTATATGGAAATATGGTGCTAGTACCTATCTTCTCATTCATTATACTGAAACTAACGAAAAAAGAACAGAATTTTTATAGTTTACACAAAGCTTTTAACAAATACTTTTTTAAATGCAAAAAGTGCTAAATTCTTTAGTTTTCACCTATTTAAAGCATAATATACATTTTACTCTAATTATAGCTTATTTTCAACATGAATAAAGAAGGAAGGCTCGGTTAGACTAAGATTGAACATTCACCCCTAAACAAATATCTCCTCTTCCTTGCCATTCTCTGGCGAAAGAGGAGGTTCGTCTGATACAGATTCATTTTTGAAGGTAAGGCATCCTCTGACAAGCATGGGATTAAAGCAAAGTATTATAACATAAGGAAGTGTTCATCATGTTTAACTATTTTATCTTAACTTTAATGATTATTGGTGCCCTAAATTGGGGACTAATCGGTTTATTTTCCTTCGATTTAGTAGCCTTTATTTTCAATGGGCAAACTAGCTTTTTAGCTCGAACTATCTACACCTTGGTCGGACTAAGTGGCTTATATGCAATTTCTTTCTTCGTTACAGGTTTACAACCAGCAAAAAAAGACCATATAAGTACTATAGAAGGCTTAAACTATTCAACAGAATTTAGCGATGAATTACACGATCCACGAATAACAAAAAACCGCAAACGAAAGAAAAGAAATAAACAAAAGTAACAATTCCTTAATACAGTAGAAATGGGGTGATGGATATGATAAGACTACAATCAGCAATCGAAGGTAAACGAGGATATTTTGGAACCTTACAAGATGAATTTAGGCAACACGGATTTTGTCTTTGCGGTGCATGGGAATATGACCGTGGAAAATTCGATGCTAAACTATGGCAAGAGGATGAAGAAACAATTTACTTACGAATCCCCTTCACTGTTTTAAAGGGTGAATTAGATCGAAGCGATGCCTTACTTGAGTTTCGAACTCCTTATATTATCAAGCATGTCGTTAATCTTGGGCTCGAGTGGGATGAAGATGCAGTATTCAGTGTTGTAGGATTAAGTCAATTCCAACCACCTTTAGATAAGGATGGTAAGATTAACGATAAAGAAGAATGGAAACAATATGGAGAGTCAATCCTAGAAGACATGCTTTACCGAGTAAGTTTACATTAAAAAATATAAGGTATATCGTTCCTTGTAGTGTCCAAGACACTACTACCTTCTGAATGAATCTTTGGGGTAGATAATGGAGAAGGATGGAAAGGGAACGATATACCTTCTTCATAACATCAAAAGAGGTTTGGAAACGAGCTTACATGTTCATCATTAATATAAGGCATGGTTAAAAAATAAAGAAACCCCATCGATTCATTCGCAATACCTTGTTAACTACCGGTCAGTTACCTCCTTAACGTAACAAAGCCGGCGTTGTAGGTATAATTATGGAAAGGGAGAAAGGTTTATGTCCTACTCCCGTTACACACAGTATGCTTAACTTCTAGCTAAACTAGCAACAGGCCACATCGATTCGTTTTCTGCCATATCCCAGAACATATACTCGTAGTAACTTGTCTTAATAAAAATATCTTCTAACTTCTGTAATTCGTGTTCTGGTTTTCCTTCAGCGATTTCATCGATTAAATCGATACAATCCTTTGCGATCTCTGTAAAACCTTCTGATGAATACATTCGAACCCAGTTACCATATAACTCATGCTCTAATGCACCTGGCCATTTAGCTAATTCTTTCCCTATCCAATTGTAACTCCAAGCACAAGCAAGAACGGCTGCCACAGCATTTTCAACGCCTCCTAACTGGGCTTGACTAATCATATAACTTGTATAAGAGGTCATCGTTGCAGAAGGTTCTGTCGCTTCAAGTTCTTCATTTGTAATCCCAAACTTAGCAGCATATTCCCGGTGTAAATCCATTTCAAAATTCATCGTGCCATGCAAAAGGTTTGCAAAGATAGTCATCGTTTTTAAATCGTTGGCTTTCGTTGCACCGATTGCAAAAACTCGGGAATATTCAATTAAATAAACATAATCTTGCTTCATATAGTGGATAAACTTATCCTTATCTAAAGTCCCTTCACCAATTCCTTTGACAAAGGGATGGGTTAAATAACTTTGCCAAACCGGTTCAATCTTCTGAAACAACCGCTCAGAAAACTTCATCTTCTCGTCATCTCCTTTAAGCTTATTTGAATAAAGAAATCAAAAAAACCATTCCTAACGTAAGGAATGGTTAATTAGCATAACGAGAAAACGACGAAACTTCTCGTTCCTATTATTCTACCATCACTTCCCTACGCTAGTATTAACTAGATCAGGTTCAAAGGGTCAAGCCCAGGCTTTCTCAGCGAATACACGCTCCCCTAGTGATTCCTTTATTCGATTATTTAATTCTAGATAAACATAAAAAACATATTCTGTCAAGACCTATTATGCTAGAAATACAATAAACAAAATGCTTAACATTAGAATCTGAACCCGCATTATCCGATGATAAAAATTTTATCCTTAATACTAAAGAAAGCTTATATGAACTGTGCCTTTCCGATGTCAAACCTGACTTTATTTAGTATCATCTACATATATAGAGAAATCTAAAACACCTATCATCTGCTATATCAAAATAATAGATTTAATATTTGCTAATGAATGAATTGCTTTAATAGAATTTCCGGAAAGTTCATAACGATGTGATAAAAACTTCATGATTACTTCACAATTACCTAGGATAATAAATAAAAGAACTGACTTATATTTGGAGGGCATAAACGATGGAAGACTATGTTGTGATGGTAATTGACGATGAGCCGGACATGAGAAAAATGATGCGAACATTTTTAGAAGAAGATGGTTATGAGGTCATTGAAGCAAAGGATGGCCTTCATGCGCTCGATTTATTAAAAGTGGAAAAACCACATCTATGCCTAATCGATGTCATGATGCCTTTTATGGATGGGTTTTCTTTCGCTAAAAAAATGCAAGAGGAAATGTCAATCCCATTTATTTTCGTGACGGCTAAAGGAGACGAATGGGATACCGTTCATGGTTTAAAATTAGGAGGCGACGATTATATCGTCAAGCCATTTAAACCGATGGAATTACTTGCTCGAATCGAATCGGTTCTTAGGAGAAGCTATAAACAAAAAAGAGAGACAGAAATCCTCCAAGTTGGACCTCTCAGGATTAACAACAAATCCTATGAAGTAACTTTGTCAGGAAGAAACCTCAACCTTACTAAAAAAGAATACGGGCTCCTATATATTCTTGCAAAAAATAAAGGACGAGTCTTTACTAGGGAACAACTGTTACATACCGTTTGGGGAGAACATCATCAGAGCAGTGAGCGGACAGTCGATACCCATATTAAAACCTTACGCCTTAAAATGGGCAACGAGCAACATTTTATTCGTACAGTATGGGGCATTGGCTATAAGTTCGAGGTGTAAAATGAAACACCTATCCCTTTACTATAAAATTTTAATTGTGTTTTCAATAAGTATCGGCTTTACAATCCTGTTCGCCTCTTATTTTTTACACTTTTTATATACCGAACTTTATTTAGAAAATGTAAAAGAATCGATTGTCTATCAAGGGAAAAGAACCGCTTCCCATTTTCATTATGGAGAATTGAATGATGATATCATCCAAAAAATACAATGGTATAACGTCGTATCAGAGTTTGAGGTCATCGTCGTCGATGATTTAGAAGAGCTATCTTCCTATTTTCCATACAAAGTAAACTATGAAACATTAATTCATAAGGAAGATCGCCATACTTTAGAAAAAGGACAATACGTTCTTAAAAAAGGTTATGTCCAAGAGTTCAACCGGGAAATTCTTGGCGCTATTTTCCCAATCAAAGGAGAAAACCAATTGATTGGGTTTATTTATATTTATGTTCCTTTAGCGACCGTAATGGATGTATTTAGTGGGAGTATACCGATTATCATTCTTGTCGGTGCCAGCTTTTTCGTTCTCGTTTTCTTTATTATTCACCGAATATGGAAGTCGATGTTCGCCCCTCTTGAAACCTTACGGGATTTAGCCCTAGAAGTATCTAAAGGCAATTATGAACAACAAGTTATCACGGATCGAAACGATGAAATAGGAGAACTCACTCAAGCCTTTAACGAAATGAGCGCTTCCTTAGCAGAACAAGAAAAACGAAAGCGTCAGTTTACTTCCGATATCGCCCATGAACTACGAACACCCCTTACATATATTAGTGGTTACACCGTTGCCTTAAAAGAAAAAATTTATAGTTCTCCAGATGAAGCCCGACATTATCTAGAAATTATCGAGAAAGAAACGGAACGTTTAAACAAATTGATTCACGACATGATCGACTTAAATTATTTGCAAGATGACTTATACACCTTGGAAAAAGAGCCAATACCGATTTCACAATTATTACTCGATGCCTTAGACTTTTTTGATATACGAATCAAAGAAAGAAATTTACAAATAGACCTAACAATTTCAGAAGATTTAATCGTACTCGGCGATGCAAAAAGAATCTATCAAGTCTTTTTTAATACGATTGACAATGCGATTAAATACTCCTATGATCATTCGACAATTTCAATCTCTTTACAACAAGAAAAATCATCGATCGTATATCATATCAATAATAAAGGGATGACGATAGACAAAGAAGATCTACCACGAATGGGAGAACGATTTTTCAGAACCGACCAGGCACGTAATCGAAAAACTGGTGGTACCGGTCTTGGTTTATCTATTGTAAAAGAAATCGTTCGTTTACACGGGGGAAGTTTTCATATGACAAGCGATGAGCAAGCTGGTACTTCGGTCTACATTCATTTCCCTAGTTTAGAGTAAGTGACTTGCTGTCGCTTACTTTTTTATCACTATAAACTGTTTCAAAACCCTTCTCTATTTATAATTAAAAGCGGATATGACAATCTTCCATCAACGAGAGAGGAACTTTTATAGTAAAGTGTGGAAGTTCGTCATATCCGCGATAATCTATTAAAGGACGACATATTCATAACCTTCAATAGATTAATTGCTAAAATTATTCTTCAAGTTTTTCTTGAACATTGACTGTACGAGGATGCTCATCAATATAAGGTTTTAAATAATTTTCCCTCAATTCATGACGCATCCATCCCATTGCACCTAGTACAACGACGAAGGTAGCTACCGATAGGATAAAGTAACGCTTTGTAGAATGCTTCATTAACAAGAATAAAAAGACAAGTAGCACTATCGTTAAAAGAATCGAACCTACGAGTAACGTTGTTAAGAGTAAGTCTTCTCCCATATATAGTAAGCGAATTTCTGGTTCGAACTGTAATAGTAGCCAAAACCCTGTAAAAAATTGTAATGCTGTGGAAACTATCAGGACTTTTAATCCTAGTTTTTTTCCTAGACCATGGAGTTCCGAAGGCTCCTCTTCGCCTTTTTCGGCCTTTCTTGACAGGCGCGCGTTCCAGAAGTAAACATAAAACCCTGCTAGAGCGAAGCTAGCTAAGATGAAATGAGCATATCGTTGCCACACTTGCGGATAATAAGTTAATGCGTGGAAAAAACCCTTCGAACCTTCCCACATATCCGGATATAGCATCGATACGACATTTACAATAAAAATTAAAGGAACAAAAAGGAGTAAAAGACTACCTATAGCTCCTACAAGAACGTGGATTCGCTTATAGTATACATGGGTCCAACGATCCCAGGTAAATTTATATACATATAAGAGTAAAAAGGCAACGATTAAAAGGATTAAAAGAGACAGCCAAGCTTTACCTATTAAAATTGTCGAAGGATAAAAGTACTGAGTATAGATAACGCTAATTAATAACAATGGTGCAACACCTAGTACAACTGCAATACTTTTCAAGACAGAAGTATGATGGGCTAATTGGGAGGCCATTTCATCATAGAGACGATTTCTCGTCTTGATCCCCCGCACTTCCTGTACAACGGCTAACGCTGAGGAACCCACCGTAATATTGACGAAAATAATATGCAGTAAAAAACTAATAACAATTAACCATTCAAAAAAACCAACATTACCCGGAATAACAAGCTCTAAATCTTCCGGTACAATCGAAAGTAAATACATTATGGAGCCGCCTCCTCTTTCACTCGCTTCGCTGTTGCCTTATCCTTCGTTACTTCATGTAAATAATGGGCTAAGGCTTCCCTTTCCTCATCCGTACCTACAAAAGGTGGCATGAAAGGTCTTGCTTCGTGAAGCGTGCTAATGTATTGATCGAGTGCCTCCTCAGACCAACCATTAATTCGATGAGAAAAGGCTCTCGTTTCTCGCCAACCATCGATTGTATGGCAGGCTAAACATTGTCCCTTGTAAAGCTCTTCTCCTGCTTCAAACTTGTTCTCTTCAGTTACTTCTTTCACCTTAGTAAAAGGAGAAGTTTTTAAGTATCCTTCTTTGTTATATACTTCTGCATCTTTTTCCAATATTCCGTTAGCATACATATAATCGTAAATAATAAAAGGCTTTCTAACAGATTCTCGAACCATTTCAAACTCAGCAATAAAGCCAATAGAAGCGAAAAAGACAGCAATGGTTAACAGAATAGATACCTTCTTTGGTCTTACAAGCATCCAGAGACCGAAAAGAACAAAGACAATTAACCCAGCGATATTTATAACCGTAAAGTTTTCTTTAGTCATTCCAGTTGACCATACGATTAATTCATAAGCTTCGTCAGGTATTTTATATAAATACCACACACCTGTAATTAATAAGAATGGAAAGGCGACAGCATTAATCTTTCCAAACACACCAAAGATATCTTTTTGCAACTGTTTATTTTTCACTAATAATTTGACAAAAACCGAAATTAAGGCAATAGCTAAAACAATTGCAATACCTGTTCTGAAAGCTAATGATGGTAAGTACGTTGGGTTAAAGAATGCGTTCCAGAAGGATAAAGTATCCGTCCATTTACCGGGGGTTAATTTCGCTGATAAAATTCCGGTAATAATTGCTGCTGTCAACCAACTAAACAGGACAAGAGCCCAACCAATTCGGTTATGGATGACTCTCTTAGCTCCCTGCCACTTATCCCAAGTATAAAAGTACACAATGAGTAAAACGACTTCCGTAATAAAGACGATCCATTCTACAAACCATGCCCAAAAGAAGATTCGTAACAATGAACCGATGGAGTCCGGTTGGATTACTGTTGTACTAAACCAAATACCGACCCCTGTGATCGCTCCAACCGTAGTTGTAATAATAAGTACCCATTTACTAAAGGTTCTTGCTGTAGCTAGCAAACCTTCATTTTCCCGTTTAATACCTACATATTCAAGGGATACCATTAACGTTGTCATCCCGATGGCTACCCCATGGCTTACAATGACATGAATGATCGCAATAATTGCAATAACCGTACCATTACCGAGCCAAGGAAATTCAATGACTGGAAAATTCAAAGGTGTCATCCTCCTTCAATCTATCAATCTTTTTATTTACGAGATCTCGTATTTTCTTACGGTCTAGCTCCTCCCTCTTAGAAAAGGGCTAACCTTCGACTATCATCTTAATGACTTACTTTGAATTCTGTGTGAAGTATTTTCAACGATTTTGTTACATTATAGGGATATTTTTCTTAAGCTTTATCTTCCTTTAGTAATTGTGAAGGACTTTCCATCAATACTTCACAAAAACTTCACAGAAATTTGATATATTATCGATAGAGCATCTAAGCATGCTCTTGAAAACGGCCTTCCGTCATCAAGAAGCCGAGAACTATAATAGCTATTTCCTATAAAGGAGAAATGTACGAATGAAGCGAAAGACCTTTATTTTTCTATGCCTATTATTTGTCCTAACGGCTTGCAATACTGAAGAAGAACCCCTTCAATCTGTTGAATCCTTCACTTTTGAAGATCAAAACGGAAGGCCCTTTCATTCTAATCAACTCGAAGGAGAACCTTGGATTGCGAGCTTTTTATTTACGAACTGTGAAACAGTTTGCCCACCGATGACAAAGGAATTAGCTTCCTTGAAAGATACATTAAAAAAAGTTGACCTTGATATTACGTTCGTATCCTTTTCTGTTGATCCCCATATTGATACGCCAAAGAAAGTAAAAGAGTTTTTAAGTCAATTTACCGAAGACCAAGAAAATTGGCACTTTTTAACGGGGTATAGCCAAGAAAGAATCGAACAATTTGCCCTAGAAAACTTTCAAACGATTGTCCAAAAACCTCCCCATAGTAGTCAGGTGATTCACGGAACGAATTTCTTTTTAGTCAATGGAAAGGGACAAGTTATCGGGGAATATAGTTATACCGATGAAGGATATTTAGAAGAGTTGCTCGAGGATTTAAAAGGAGCAGAAGACTAGATATCATCTTATGAAAATTAACCGATAAAAAAGGATGGAAGAAGGTAGTATACTATCTACCTCTTCCATCCTTTCATATTATCTATAAGTTAAATTTGCCCTAGTTATTTGTACTTGCTTCCTCTGGTTGTTTTTTCTTATCCTTTTGAAACAAGGTTAATAAGCTCGGCATTAATATACCACGAATTAAAAACGTATCCATGAGTATTCCAATCGCAACGATAAAGCCAAAGATAGAAAGCACCTCGATTGGCTGTGTAATAAGGACAGCAAAAGTAGCAGCTAAAATTACTCCTGCTGAGGAAATAACCCCGCCCGTATGCGTCACCGCTTCCTGTACTGCTTTTTTCACAGAATGTTTCTTTTTCTCTTCTTGGTAACGGGAAACTAAGAAAATATTATAGTCAATCCCAAGAGCTACTAAAAAGACAAAGGCATATACTGGCACTCGATTACTGATTGAATGTACATCGAAAATATAACCACTTAAGTATACCCCTATACCAAGGGCAGCGACAAATGAGACTAAGATTGTACTCATCATTAAGGTTGAGATAGAGAAGGAGCGGGTTAGAAACATAAGCATCGCAAAGATAAAGATCGTTTCTAAAATAACGATAACGATTAGATCGCGATTATTAACCGTGCGGTTATCTACAGAAGCTGCCGTCTCACCGGCGAAGTATAACGCCCCATCGATTCCCGCTTCTTTTAAGATATCTTTCTCCTCTTCAATCAGCACTTCTAAAGCATCTATAGCCTTCACATCATAAGGATCTTCGTCGAAGGTTAAGTCATATTGCAGAACCTTACCGTCCTCGGCTCTATTAGAGAGACGAACTGAAGCGACTAAGTCCTTTTCTTTCAAGGTATCAGCTAAAGCTTGTTGTGCCTTTTCATCCACGGTGTCCTCCGCTTCTAAAATAACCGTCGTCGGGGCAAGGGCTCCTTTAGAAAATTTTTCTTCTAAAATCTCATAACCTACCCTTGATGGCATATCATCTGGGAAAGATTTCATCGTATTATATTCATACGTAATCGTAAAGACTTGGGTAGCTGATAAAGCAAGAAAAACTAAAATGACGATAGCTGATACGACGGGTTTATTCGTCACCATACGTCCTACCTTTCGCCATAAGGAGGAACTAGCTACAGCTTCATCTCCTACTCGAGGAATTTTCGGCCAGAAGGCATTCCGTCCAACCACAGTAAATAGCGAAGGTAATAAAGTTAGGGCTGACAACATAATGACAAAGACTGCCGTACTAAAGATTGGTGCGAAATTTTTATAATCCCCGAAACTTGCAAAAAATAAAATTAACATCGCAATTAAAACCGTAGAACTTGAGTAAAAAATCGGTACGCCGATTTCTGTCATCGCCCGTTGCATAGCAATATATTTGTCATCGACTTTTTTCAATTCTTCTCGAAAACGGGAGAAAATGAATAGCGAATAGTCAATGACCAGGGCAAACAAGAGAATCATCATGATCGATAAGGATTGGCTCGCCAACTCTACTCCACTTTTTCCAATGAGACCTAGTAAACGGTCGACTACTGCATAGATAAATATTGCAGCTACTAATGGAATAAGCGCTAAGAAAGGCGAACGATATGTAAAGATAAGTAAAATTAAAATGATCCCGACAGTTGCAAATAAGAGAACTAAGTCTGCTCGTTCAAACAAGGCTGTAGCATCGACAGAAATTCCCGCAGGACCAGTCACGTAATATTCAAAATCTTTAAAGTCATCTAACTTACTTTCAATCTCTTCTAAGCCTTCTTTAATTTCCTTCGAAGTTACCTCTTCCTCAAAGAGTACTGGTAGAAATAAAGACGTCTCATCTTCCGAAACGAAAGTCATCGCTACTTCCGGAGGTAAGAGATAGAAAGGAATAATGGATTTGACATAAGGAAGGTCTTCCTCTTGTAAACTTTCAGTTGCCTTGCCGACTTGTTCAATTAAGTCTTTCTCGGCTTCAAAAACAAAGATTGCAGGAACTCCTTCGTCTTCTTCAAAATATTCGTTCATTTTTTCGGTGGCGATTACCGACGGACTAGATTCTGGATATAGCTTCGATACGCTATTTACCGAATACTCCTTAGAACTCGGAGCAAACATCGAAAGTAAAGCAGCGATCAAAAGCCAGACACCTATCGTAATCCAAGCCCCTTTTTCGTTGCGATTTTCTCACTTATTTTCTTTATTATAGTGGGCAAAATAAACACTCCCTCAATATATTTGTTACACGATAAGGACAATAGTAATTATTTCCCTTTTTTCCTACCTTCATCCCTCCTACTTATAAGTTACATATTTATTTTACATTGAATGGTAAGGTATTTCAAAAACTTATCGAAAACTAAATAAAGTGCATAAAGGAGAATACATGAAAAATAATTTATAAATACCCCTCCTCTTTCAAGGACGTATATTTTAAATTACCAATAATGAGATGGTCTAATAATTCAATTCCCATAATTCTACCGGCTTCAACTAGTCTTTTGGTTACATAAATATCTTCTTGGGAGGGGGTTGGGTCTCCAGAGGGATGGTTGTGGGCACAGATAATAGAAGCTGCTGAACGTTTAACCGCTTCACGGAAGATTTCTCGAGGATGAACTATAGAGGCATTCAAACTACCGACAAAAATCGTTTGCTTATGAATGATTTGATTTTTTGTATTCAAAAATAAAACAAGGAGATGTTCTTGATTTAGATGGCGCATGGACTCCATAACATAATTGGCACCATCACGAGGGGATCGGATGGTATAAGATAAACTCGGTTGGTACTGTCGGATTCTTCGTCCCAATTCTAAAGCGGCTAAGATCTTCACCCCTTTTGCCTGACCTATTCCTTTCACCTTGGTTAATTCTTCGATGGTTGCTTCCTCAAGTAACTTTAACCCTTCAAAATGAACGAGCAAGCGATTGGCTATATCCATGGCCGATTCATCCTTCGTTCCGCTACCAATAAGCAGGGCAATCAATTCCTGATTCGTGACATAACGTTCTCCATAACGAAGTAACCTCTCCCTTGGTCGCTCTTCCTTTGGTACGTCTTTCATACGAATTCGCATCATTATTTCCTCCAATCATTTTTATTTTATTGTAATACGAAGGGAAAAAATGTGCGAATCGGTATTTTACGTTTTTCCTATTCGAAACTAGAGGAAAAAAGCAACTTTACCTAGAAAATATTCTCCTTTTGAAAAGTAAAAAACTTTTTATTTTGCTATTTTAGCCATTTTTTAAATGGTTTTCAAAGGTATATAAAATCGCTAACCACTGGCTACCTTTCGGCGACAATTTCTCTCCCTTTTGAACGATTGGCTCAATAGCTCGAGAAATACTTTCTACCCGTTGGGAGGGGGGCTCTTGTTGATGTAATTGATGCCATAAAGCTGGGTCAATAGCTTGTTCCTTTTGAAGGCTTTCAATGCCTAGTTGATATACATTTTCTAACCATTCCTTCTCCCCTTCAGTTACTTGTAAGTTGTCGAGTTCGAGCTTCCAAGCTTTAACATAGGCGGGAATAGACTTTTCTTCCAATTGAAGAGCTTCTTTCTTCGCGTCGCTTTCAGAAAAAAACGTTCCGTAAAGCAAAAAATACTCCCCTTCTCTCTCCCATATGAAGCTATCAATTCCTTCTTTTTTTAAGGCACTTTGATGGCTTTCAGCATTAGTGGCCTTAGAAAAAAGCCCTACTTGAACCACATAAAAGGTTTCAGAGGAGGAAGCATCCAATAACCGGACTAGATTTTCTTCAGGAGCCTTAGTTGCATTTACTTTATCTTGTTCATCTATCACTTCAAGGGCCCCTTCTCCCTTTAAAAATTGCAAAGTAAGAAAGCCAAAAAATGAACCGACCATGATTCCGCCAACAATTGATAGCAGTAGTTGACTACGCAAGAGTTTTTTTATGTAAATCAACCAGCAGTTTCCTAGCGAACGACTGGAAGGATAGCGAGGCCCTTTCCTTTGGTTTATGTTTTTCATTTTTTCACCTACAATTTAAAAATTCTATGCTAGTCCATCTTATCAGGTGAAAAATAAAAAACTTATCCCCTCTTGTCAAAAGGAAGGAGACAAAGCCCCCCTTCCTTTTCCTTTATTCGTTTTTTTGTAACAAAAAGTCTCGAACGAGGGAAATAAACTGTAAAGAACCAGTCACAAGCAGAACAGAGTCTGCATCTTGATCTAATCGTTTTCTTGAAAGAAAAAGTTGCCAGTCTTCTGTGTAATCTACTTGATCAAAGGACTTCGCTAAAGCTTCCATCATGACCGAATCAACAGCTCTAGGATGAGAGAAGCTGGTAAGGGTCAAGTTTGAAAAAGTTCGATGTAATAACTCCACCATTTCTTCTACTTGTTTATCGCTAAAGGCTGAAAACAAAATTTCTACAGGACGGTCGGGGATACTTATCTTAATAGTTTCGATCAATGCCTTTAAGGCTTCCAAATTATGAGCACTATCGACATAAATCGTAGGACGAGAAGATATCTTTTCAAACCGACCGGGTAGGGAGAAATCGTGGAAAGCAGTTTGCATTTTTTTCCAAGGAATAGAGAGGAAGGAGTCTTTTTCTAACAATTGCAAACATAGAAGGACGAGGGATAAATTTTTCTTTTGGTGATGACCTTTTAATCCTAAACTTATCCTCTTTATCTGGCCATCTATTCCTTTAAAGCTGTCCCCTTCTAATGTAAAGTCTTTCCCAAAAATATATATCGGTGCTTCGAGGGCCAGAGCCTCCCTTGTAATCACTTCCTCAGCAGGCGTTGGAAGATCACCTACAATCACCGGGCGTTGTTTTTTAATAATTCCTGCCTTATGCCAGGCAACTTCAGCAAGGGAACTGCCTAGAAATCCTTCGTGGTCGATTGCAACGGAAGTAATAATGGTACAAAGGGGCTCTATACAATTCGTCGTATCAAAACGTCCTCCCATACCCGCTTCAAAAATTGCGATGTCTACTTCTTCCAAAGAAAAATAATAAAAGCTTATAGCAGTTAATATTTCAAAAGAACTAGGAGATAAACCTTTTTTATCTAAAGTAGAAATTAATGGTTTTATTTTTTTCAGTACGAGGGCCAGCGTTTTGTCATCAATCGGATTTTCATCAATATATATATGACCCGTTAAACCGATATAGCTTGGAGAGATGAAACGACCGACTTTTAATCCCGTTGTCTGTAAAGCTTTTGCGAGCATCGACACAGTTGAACCTTTTCCATTCGTTCCAGCGACATGAACACTTGGGTAACTTTTTTCAGGATGGCCTAAGCCTGATAATAAAGCTTCCATTCTTTCTAAACCTGGTTGTATGCCAAGGGCTTCCCTAGATTTGAGAAAGCTTTCGATTTCTTCTATATAACTCATCCAGCGACACCACTTTTTTTGTATAATAATATTTTTAGACTAAAATGATTATAGGTTAAAATTTTAGAATGAGCAATGAGAGAGGAAAGATATGTATGCCCTTGAAGGGTCTCATTATATATAATGGTTTTTTAACATCACCGGCTTTTATAGACTTTGCTATCCAATTGAAAAATGCCGGTAAAAAGCGAAAACATCACATGACAATCAAAACAAACGATGACCTTTTAAACGTATTAAGTGGTTCAAAGACACAAACCGAAGCAAAAGCCTATGATTATGTCTTATTTACTGATAAAGATATTTATTTAGCTAGAAATCTTGAAAGAGCAGGACTTCCTGTCTTTAACCGTCCCGAGGCTATCGAGATTTCCGATGATAAAATTAGAACCTATCTTACTTTAGCCGAAAAAGGTTTACCTATTCCAAAGACATATATCGCTCCTTTAACCTTTGGACAAACCTTGACTAAAGAGGATACATACGTAAAGAAAGTCGTTAAAGCGCTAGGTTATCCCTTCATTATCAAGGAAGCTTTCGGTTCCTTCGGTGAGCAAGTCTATTTAATCCATCAAGAAGAAGAACTAGAAGCTTGTTTACAACAAATAGCTGGAAAACCTTTTCTCTTCCAAGAGTTTATTCATTCGAGTTATGGAAAGGATCTTCGACTACAGGTCGTTGGAGGGGAAGTCGTCGCCGCGATGAAACGTTCAGCCAATAATGACTTTCGTGCTAACGTAACTAATGGAGCTAGGATGGAGGCTTACAAACCTTCAAGGAAAGAAAGGGATCTTGCCATTAAAGCAGTGAAAGCAATTGGTGCCGACTTTGCCGGTGTTGACCTCCTCTTTGGTGAAGGGAATGAACGGTACGTTTGCGAGGTTAATTCGAATGCCCATATTAGGAATTTACAAGAGGCTACTTCGATTGATGTTGCTCCTTTCATAATCGAGCATATAGAAAAAAAGATTAGGAGGGAGAAAATATGCAGGGATGGTTAATCTATGCGAAAAAAGATGCTTTACGAAACCAATCCTACATCGATTGGTTTCAGGAAGAAGCAACGAAGGAAAATATCTCCCTTCATCTTCTGATTCGTGAGGAATTACATATCGGAATCAAAGCAGGAAAGTTAGTTTGGAAATATAAAGGTGAAGTCCTGTCCTTGCCGGACTTTGTCGTCGTCCGTACGGTCGAACCCTTTCTACAAACTTGCCTAGAAAAAGAAGGGATCCCCACTTTTAATTCGGCGACTGTATCACATATTACCAACGATAAACGACTTACGTATATCGAAGTGTCTAAGCTTGGTATTCCGATGGTCGAAACTTATTTTGCATCATCCCATGCCCTTCCGGTCCAACCTCCTTTACCCTACCCCTTCGTTGTAAAGGAAGCTAGAGGACGAGGGGGAAAGGGCGTCTATTGGATCGAAAAAGAAGAACAATGGAAAAACTTTCAAACAAACGTCCCTACGACAGACTTAGTTATCCAAGCAGCAGACGTTCAACTGGGCCGAGATTTACGTGTTTTCGTTCTAGGAAAGGAAATCGTCGCAGCCATATTGCGGAAAAGTGATGACGATTTTCGAGCTAATTATAGCCTCGGCGGAAAGGCAGAAGTCTACTCTTTAACGAGGAACGAACGAACCATGATTCAGGCCATTATCGACCACTTCGACTTCGGACTCGTAGGTATTGACTTCTTAATTGGAAAGGACAGTCGTCTTCTCTTTAATGAAATTGAAGATGTTGTTGGTTCACGTATATTAAGTGCGTGTACTAATATTAATCTCCTAGAAAAATATGTTCAATGGATTAAGGAAGAAGTGCTGAAAAGAAGAAACGAACCAACTCCTTCACCTATTAAAAAGTAAATAAATGAATCGAACGATTATTTCTTCAAGCATGTAGTTCGGTTAAAACGTTTCAGTCTCATTTTCTATTTATTTTACTACCTATCCATTGGCACACTATATAACACAAACAACGACGTTAAAAAAGCTTTAAAATTAGCCTTTTAACGTCGTTGTTTATCTTTAGTTCACTTATTTTCGTAATTGATTTAATCGTTCCTGAACCCGGTTACGATTTTCAATATACTCTTTTTCCTTCTTTCTTTCCTTTTCTACGATTGCCTCAGGAGCATTGTTTACAAAACCTTCATTAGAAAGTTTTCGTTGTACAAGGGCTACTTCAGACTCCCACTTTTCTAACTCTTTTTCTAAACGGGCAATCTCTTTTTCTACATCAATTAATCCTTCAAGCGGTAAATATACCTCAGCCCCAGTAACTACAGCAGTCATCGCTTCTTCAGGAGCCGTCGCTTGTCGGTCGATAGTTAAAGAACTTGTATTACAAAAACGTTCTAAATAATGACGGTTATTTTCTAAACGATGTAATGCTTCATCGTTAGCCGGTTGAACAATCATATCGACTTTCCGTGACATCGGTGTATCCACCTCGGCTCGGATATTTCGTACCGAGCGAATGACATCTTTGATAAGTCGCATTGCTTCTACTGCTTCTTCATCATGGTATGCTTCAACTGGTTCCGGCCAAGCTTGAACGGTAATAGAATCGCCCTCGTGAGGAAGTCTTTGCCAAATCTCTTCCGTGACAAAAGGCATATATGGATGTAACATACGTAACGTTTGATCAAGTACATGGGCTAAAACAGAGCGTGTGGTTCGTTTTTCCTCTTCATTACCACCGTAAAGAGGAAGCTTCGCCATTTCAATATACCAGTCACAAAAATCATCCCAAACAAAGTTGTATAAATACCTTCCGGCTTCACCGAATTCATACTTGTCCGTATTATAGGTTACTTGTTCAATCGTTTCGTTTAAACGAGTTAAAATCCAACGATCCGCCACGGATAAATCACCGGTTAAATCGATTTCTTCATAGGTTAAGCCATCCATATTCATTATTGCGAAGCGAGAAGCATTCCAAATTTTATTAACAAAGTTCCAAGTAGATTCTACCCGTTCCCAACTAAAGCGTAAATCCTGGCCTGGTGTAGAACCAGTTAATAAAAAGTAACGTAAAGAGTCCGCTCCATACTTTTCAATAACATCCATCGGATCGACCCCATTCCCCAGGGACTTACTCATCTTGCGGCCTTCTTCATCACGAATTAAACCATGAATTAGCACATCTTTAAAAGGACGCTTTCCTGTAAATTCTAAGGATTGGAAAATCATCCGAGCTACCCAGAAGAAAATAATATCGTAGCCTGTGACTAATACATCCGTTGGGAAATAACGACGGAAGTCTTTACTATTTTCATTTGGCCACCCCATCGTGGAAAATGGCCAAAGGGCAGAAGAAAACCATGTATCAAGTACATCTTCATCTTGGCGCCAGTTTTCAATATCCTCTGGAGCTTCGCGACCGACATAAACTTCACCTGTTTCCTTATGGTACCAAGCTGGAATTCGGTGTCCCCACCACAATTGACGAGAAATACACCAGTCACGAATATTTTCCATCCAATGTAAATAGGTCTGTTCGAATCGTTCTGGTACAAAATTAACTTTATCTTCTGTCTTTTGTAGCTCGATAACCCTTTCTGCTAATGGCTTCATTTTTACAAACCATTGGGTCGATAAATAGGGCTCAACAACGGCACCACTACGCTCGGAATGACCTACTTGGTGGACGTGATCCTCAATATCAAAAAGAATGCCTTCTTCTTGTAAATCTTTAACGATTTGTTTACGG
The DNA here is from genome assembly GCA_937974845.1 of uncultured Pseudogracilibacillus sp. GTDB lineage: Bacteria > Bacillota > Bacilli > Bacillales > Amphibacillaceae > Pseudogracilibacillus. The sequence continues at coordinate 24,347 of CALJVC010000027.1, forward strand.
CATTCAAAGCGGTCCATACCTTCGTACTTGCCTGCCATTTCATTCATCGTACCATCTTCATTCATTACAAGAATTCGAGGTAGTTGATGGCGATTACCAATTTCAAAGTCATTGGGATCGTGGGCAGGAGTAATCTTCACAGCTCCTGAACCAAACTCCATATCTACATACTCGTCGGCAATGATAGGAATCTCCCGTCCTACGATAGGAAGTACAACCGTCTTACCGATTAAATGCTGGTAACGTTCATCATCAGGATGTACTGCGACGGCCGTATCTCCTAACATTGTTTCCGGTCGTGTAGTAGCTATTTCAATTGATTCATCACTATCTTTAATCGGATAACGCATATGGTAAAACTTACCATTCACTTCTTTATACTCTACCTCGATATCCGAAAGGGCTGTTTTTGTGACAGGGTCCCAGTTAATAATGTATTCCCCTCGATAGATTAAGCCTTTTTCATATAAACGGACAAAGACTTCTTTGACCGCTTCTGACAAACCTTCATCTAATGTAAAACGTTCCCTCGTATAGTCGAGACTTAATCCTAGCTTTCCCCACTGTTCACGGATATGATCTGCATACTCTTCCTTCCACTCCCAAACGGTGTCTACAAACTTTTCTCGACCGAGATCATAACGCGTCTTACCTTCTTCTTTTAATTTTGCTTCGACAACGGCTTGGGTAGCAATCCCAGCATGGTCCATTCCCGGTAACCATAGAACGTCATAGCCTTGCATACGCTTCATACGGGAAATTGTATCCTGCATCGTCGTATCCCAAGCATGTCCTAAATGAAGTCGACCCGTCACGTTCGGCGGTGGGATGACAATTGAAAAAGGTTTTTTCGATTTATCCCCCTTTGCTTCGAAGTAATTGCCTTCTAACCAAAAACTATAACAATCCGCTTCGATTTCTTTATGGTTGTATTTCGGTGCTAAATCCGTTTTACGCTCTTGCTCCATCAATAAACCTCCTTATAATTAAAAAAACTTTTCATCCTAAAAAGGACGAAAAGTTACATTTTCGTGGTACCACCTTTGTTCGCGTCAAATTAATCCTTCATCGACGCGCACTCATCTAGGTAACGGAATATCCGGCTCCTTCTACTTATTTGTTCAAAGAAGCTGTATCAAGGGCGACCGTCTAAGCATTATTTGAAAAACTCCCACCAAACGTTTTTCTCTCTGGAAAATAAGAGGCTTACACTCCTCCCTCTCATCACATTTCAACGTATTCAGTTATTATATGTATTTTAAGCTCTTTTTTTCATATTTGCAACTTTAATTATACTTCACGCACCATTCCTACCCTACCATTCATATAGTATAAACAGAAAGGGTGAAAAATATGTATCGTTACCGCCTACCGAACTGGCTGTATAAAGTTGTCTGTGTAATCGAGCGGGCTATTGTACCAATCTTAATTTTTCAATTAATACGCACCCTCTTTCTTACTACAACCTTCGATTTGATCTTACTCTGCCTCTTAATACTGCTCTTTATTGTATTTTATTTAGAATGGCTTTAACCGAACCTAAAAGGTTTAGGAACGATTAAAGCCATCCCTTTCACTCCGTCGTTGCTTTTCTTTGAATCATGATTAACTGACCCTTTTCAATTTGTTCTCCCGATAGATGATTATCCTTTAACAATTGTAAGACAGGGATCTCATAGCGCTTAGCGATCGACTCGACCGAATCATTCTCCTGGGCGATATAAATTGTTAGTCGTGTATACGATTCGCTTTCCCTCGCAAAAAGATCCGTTAAAAAAGACACACCTTTTATTTCTTCTTCGTCCTTATCGCTTTCACTTAAAGCAATCTGCATTTCATCGTCCTCATCTACCTCATCAGCACCGTCCTTTACTGAATCCTCTTCGTCTCCTACTGCTTCTTCCATTTCCTTTTCATTAGCAACTTCCTCCGTTACATCCTTTTCTTTTTGGCCTTTAATCTCTCCATTGTCCTCTTCATCATTACTGCTTACCTCCCTAGCTTCTCCCTCATTTTCTTTGGAAGTAGGAGTAATGAGAGTAAGATTTCTATCACCTTCATCGAACGATGTCTCTTTCACTTCTTGGGCCGGCAAGGAGGGGGGCGATTCCTCTTCCTTTTCCTTCTTTCCTTCGGTCGATTCCCTTCGATGCGAAGCAGGAGATGTTGAAAGCTTCGTCTCTTCTAGTGTTTCCTCATCCTTTAACTTCCCTTCTATTTCTTCTTGATTGGCGCCTTCATCTTCCGTAACTAACTTGCGGTCTAAACTTTTATCCGTCGTTTCCTCTGTATCATTTTGAGCTTCCTTTTCAGGCTGAATGCCGTGGATATGTACATCTGCATGAATTTGTAATAAGTTCGCATTTGGTAACTGGTAATCGAAGGCTTCGACAGTGACATACACATCATCTACCGCCTGAATTCTCTCTTTTGCGACAGAAACTTCTACCGGGAAACGATGGGTAAAGCTAGCATGGTCTTTTTCATGGAAGATTACTTTTTCAATGAAATTTTCTCCCTTTTCTTTTCCAAGGTCGTCGTCTCGACGAGAATCTGAAAACATCGGCTTATATTCTCCTACTAAACTAATGACACCTCTTATTTGTATATATTCCTCGTAGGAGTGAATAACAATGTCAGGGTCGATAGCAATAGAAATAATCTCGTCAATCGTTTCATGGGAGCGAAAGGATAGTCGCTCATCTAAAGCGATCACTAATGTTTGCTCATTTTGTTTCAATTGCAATCATTCCTTTCTCTTACTATATGAAACTATATGAGCAAACCTCCTTTTTTATGACGATAGGATTAAAACTTTCTAGACTGTTGTAAAAATATAACTTCCTTTGCCCGTTCAATCATCTCGCCCGCCCCTAATGTTAAAGCCTTATCTACCGCCTTCCTTGCTACTTGTTTCCAATCGTCACCGGTAACATCTACGCGTAACAAACCTGTCCCATCAATAGCACAAATCGCTCCTTGTAACCTTATTTGCTCCATTTCTTCCCAAGCATGAACACAAATAGGTGCCATATAATCTTCATCGAGTAGCCGAACGAATTCTCGTTCTGCTCTACTATAGGTTTCTGTTTTAGGATCGTTAAGCTTTTGTAATAACTGAATTAATCGTTCGTCTTCCTTACGACATTTTACAGCAAGAACTCCTTGCCCCGCTTCCGGCAATAAAGTATCCAAATCAATGTATTCCGTAACCATTTCTAATAAATTTAATTGTTTTAAATCAAAAACGGAAAGAACTATACCATCATAGGCCCCGCGTCGTAAACGTTCTATTTCATCATAGATGAACTCCTTCATCACGACAGGTTCTAATTGAGGATAACAAGCTTTAAAGAAGGCAGCCATACGTTCGTTACGAAGCCCAACTACCGATGCCTCTGGTAATTCGTGTAATGGTATATGGGTTCGGCCTATGTATGCGTGCCGAGAATCTCCCCTTTCTAAAAAAGTTGCCAAAATAAAATCATCTTGGACATATAAGGATGCCTCTGTTAAGGAGAAAACGGCTAAATCTATCGCCTGCTCCTGCAAAGAGTGTTGGATGTCTATATTATTCCTTCGGCGTGGATCCATATACACGGTATCATAAGAAGATAGGGAGTAATGATCTTTCGTTTGAATCGTTTCAATTTCAAAGTTAGCTTTTACTCCCATAGTTTTCAATTGATCGATTAACTTGTACCCCTGGCGCCGTGCAAGCTCATTATTCCAAATTCCAACCTTTATATTTTCCATTGACATCATCTCCTTGGTGACTTAACCTAACCTTTTCTAACCTCGATCTAATCTTAGCCTACATTTTGAAGTGGAACCTTCTAAAAAATATAAACGTTAACCATACTAGAATGCTATTCAACATTGTTTCATAAGAACGCTGAAAACTGATACCAACGGTAATTTATATAGATAGCCTATGGGCCTTTGTCATAAATACTTTCTTATTTTCAGAAAAAAGTATGTATATTGATAGATTTTACAAACCGCTATACAATATAATTGATTATCTACAAAATTAAAGTGAAAGAAGTTATACTGCACTAGATAAACTTATGATACAATACAGATAGACGTTCCTAGTTTCTATTAAGCTTAGAAATCCAAAGGAATTTTTTAGCAAAACTTAGGTTTTTATTCTAGGTGCTAGTTATACCATTTTCATTTCAATTCAAGAAAACTAAATGCAAGAAAATTACATAATATGTATCACGATTCACTAGGGGTGCTTGTGAAACAAGCTGAGATCGAAGTAGGGACTTCGGGACTCTTACAACCTGATCTAGTTAATACTAGCGAAGGGAAGTGGGTGTTATGGTTTTTTGTACATGTTACCACTTCCTTTCGTTAGGAAGTGGTTTTTTTATGTTTGATAGAAAGGCGGTGTCCTATATGGAGCTTCACGCAATTTCCTCCGGAAAAGAGTCGGTAGCTTCCTTTGTTCAGAAGGCAAAGGATATTTATGATTTCGTTGATTTTATTCACCTTCGGGAACGAAGTTGGACCGTTAAAGAGTATTATGAAGCTATCGATTGCTTAAAGAGAATCGATAAACAATTACATAAAGTAATTATCAACGATCGAGTAGATGTCGCTTATACAAAAGATCTCTCGACGGTTCACTTACCTTCCCACGGTATCGGTGCAGATAACATGAAGCGCTATTTTCCAAACCTTCGTTTCGGGGTTTCTGTACATTCGCTAGAAGAAGCGAAAAAAGTAGAGCAACAAGGAGCAAGTTACCTATTTTATGGACACATTTACCCTACCCCTTCTAAACCTAACCTAGCACCTCGAGGAATTAAAAAATTACAAGAAGTTGTAGAAGCAGTATCAATTCCTGTGATTGCAATCGGTGGCATACAAACGACACACCTTTCGGAACTCCGTAAGACAGGTGTGACAGGAATTGCAGTTCTTTCAGGTATTTTTTCTCACCCTTCTCCGAAAGAAGGAGCTGAACAATATCAGAAAGCTATCTATTCATATTATAAATAGAAATTGCTTAAGGAGGAAATAAAATGCAAGTGACCATTAATGGGAAGGCCATGAGCCTTCCTAAAAACGTAGATACCGTGGCAAAGTTAATTGAACACTTGGAGATACGTAACCCAGTAGTGATTGTCGAACATAATGATTGCATTTTACAAAAAGAAGACCATGCCTCTACCCAAATTAAAGAAAACGACAAAATTGAATTGATCCAATTTGTCGGTGGGGGCTAATAAGTTACTATCGGTTAAAAGGAGCGATAATTATGTTACAAATTGGACCTTATCAATTTTCATCCCGCCTTTTTCTAGGGACAGGAAAGTTTCCTAATTTCGACATTCAAAAAAAAGCAGTCGATGTTTCGGAGACGGAAGTGCTTACCTTCGCTGTTCAAAGAATGGATATTGCTGATCCAAGTCAGCCTAATTTTTTAGAAAAAATTGATCTTACTAAATATAAGTTTTTACCGAATACAGCCGGGGCAAAAAATGCCGAAGAGGCAGTTCGGATTGCTAAGCTAGCTCAAGCTTCCGGTATATGCCATATGGTTAAAGTTGAAATTATTGGCTGTCCAAAAACTTTACTCCCTGACCCGATTGAAACCTTAAAAGCAACGGAAAAACTGTTGGAGGAAGGATTCATCGTCCTCCCTTATACTTCCGATGATGTCGTACTAGCAAAACGGCTAGAAGAACTAGGAGCCCATGCTATAATGCCTGGCGCTTCACCGATTGGTTCCGGGCAAGGTATTGTAAATCCCCTCAATTTGCAGTTTATTATCGAACAATCTAACGTACCGGTTATCGTTGATGCAGGAATCGGTTCACCAATGGATGCTATCCAGGCCATGGAATTAGGGGCCGATGCAATTTTATTAAATTCAGCAGTATCCGGTGCAAAGGATCCTATTAAAATGGCTAAAGCTATGAAATTAGCTGTTCAAGCCGGAAGGCTAGGATATGAAGCGGGACGGATTCCAAAAAGAAAACACGCTGTCGCTAGCAGTCCCCAAGAAGGGCTCGGTTTACAATGAAAGATCGTTATTCCCGACAAATTTTATTTCCACAAATCGGAAAGAAAGGCCAGGGCCATTTACAAAAGGCCCATGTGTTAATTGTCGGAGTCGGCGCTCTAGGAAGCCAGAGTGCCGAAGCCCTTGCTCGAGCAGGAGTTGGAAAGCTCACTCTTATCGACCGGGACTATGTTGAAGCTAGTAACCTTCAAAGACAATCCTTATATACCGAAGAAGATGTCCAAGCCAAGCTTCCGAAAGCAATCGCTGCTCAACATCATTTAGAAAAAATAAATTCCGAAATAGCAATCGACGCCCATGTATTAGATTTAACTCCGATAGCACTTGATAGATTCGCTAAGAAGGTAGATTTAATATTAGATGGAACCGATAACTTCGACGTTCGTATGATGATTAACGACTATTCCCAAAAACGACAAATTCCTTGGATCTATGGTTCCTGTGTAGGAAGTTATGCGTTAACCTATACGATTCTTCCTGGGAAAACTCCATGCCTTCATTGCCTCTTAGGCGAAATACCAATTGGCGGTGAAACATGCGATACAGCCGGCATTATTCAGGCTGCCGCTGCCCAAGTAGTCGTTCATCAAACGACCGAGGCTATGAAGCTTCTAACTAAACAGGAAGAATCCTTACGAAAAACCTTATTGGCAATCGATTTATGGAAAAATGAAATCGTCCAAATGGATTTAGCAGCGTTTAAAAAGAAAGATTGTCCCTCCTGCGGAACTAAGGCGACTTACCCTTATTTAACCTACGATGAAAGTACAAAAGCAGTCACCCTATGTGGTAGAGATGCTGTACAAATTCGACCTGCAACTTTTCAAGAACGTGATTTACAAGAAGTAGCTAAAAGGTTACAAGGTCTAGGAGGAAAGGTGGAAGGTAATGAATTTTTACTTTCCTTCACTTTAGGCCAACATCGGATGGTCTTATTTAAAGACGGTCGAGCGATTATTCACGGAACTAAAAATTTATCCGAAGCAAAAAAGATCTATTACCGTTACTTTAGTTAAAGAAGGTGAAAATTTGGAAAAGATGACGTTAGATTATAAAGATGCTTTAACACGCTATGAAATGATGTTACGCATTCGCCTTTTTGAAGAAGAGGTAGAAAAAAATGTGAAAAAAGGCCACCTCCATGGAACGACTCACCTTTACAATGGACAAGAAGCCATCGCTGTCGGTGTTTGCTCCCTTTTACAAGATGGGGACCTTATTACAAGCACCCATCGGGGACATGGACATGCTATTGCTATGGGAGCATCGTTAAAGAAAATGATGGCTGAAATGTTTGGAAAGGTTACTGGCTATAGTAAAGGTAAGGGAGGTTCGATGCATATTGCTAATGTAGAAAATGGTAACCTCGGATCGAACGGCATCGTAGGAGGGAATATACCAATTGCTGTCGGTGCAGCCCTTACGATGCAAATGACAAAGAGAGCAAATGTCGTAGTTTCTTTTTTTGGGGATGGAGCGACAAATGAAGGTAGCTTTCACGAAGCCTTGAACCTAGCTTCCCTCTGGAAAGTTCCAGTTCTATTCCTTTGTGAAAACAATGTCTACGGAATGTCTAGCCCTATAAATGAGATGACAAACATTAGCAAGCTATCGATTCGGGCTAGTTCTTACGGTATCCCAGGGATAACGATCGACGGAAACGATTTAGAAGAAGTAACAAAAACGGTTGAAAAAACCCTTGCTCGGGCGCGACGGGGTGAAGGACCAAGTTTAATTGAAGCCAAAACCTATCGTTTTAAAGGGCATTCACGTAGTGACAAAGAAGTTTATCGAAGCGAAGAAGAAGTAGCTTTTTATAAAAAAAGCTGTCCAATCGACCGGTTCTATACTATATTACGAAAAAAATATCAGGTAACAGAAGAGGAACTTGATACCATTTATAAGAAGGTTTCTCAGGAGGTTGAAGAGGCAACAGCCTTTGCCTTAAAAAGCGACCTGCCTCCACCTGAAAGTTTAACCCAGGATGTGTATGCCAATGAATAAAGACAGAGTAATTACTTATCGAGAAGCCGTCCGCGAAGCATTACGTCAAGCAATGTATGAAGATGAGAAAGTTTTTTTACTTGGGGAAGATATCGGAGTATACGGGGGAGCCTTTGGCGTAACGGAAGGATTAATAGAGGAATTTGGTGCTGAGAGGGTACGCGACACCCCTATAAGCGAATTAGGAATTACTGGGGTAGCCGTCGGCGCCGCAATAACAGGTATGCGTCCCGTCGTTGATATTCAATTTTCCGACTTTTTAACATTGGCCCTCGATCAAATCGTCAACCAAGCAGCTAAACTTCGTTACATGTATGGAGGCGAAGTTCATGTTCCATTAGTTATCCGCACGCCGAGCGGAGCAGGAACCGGGGCTTCAAGCCAACACTCCCAAAGCCTAGAAGCATGGCTTGCCCATATCCCAGGTTTAAAAGTTGTCCAACCTTCCTCGCCCTACTGTGCTAAAGGACTGCTGTTAGAAGCTATACGAGACCCAAACCCTGTTATTGTTTATGAACATAAGCTGTTATACGATAGCAAGAGCCCTGTTCCGGAGGAAGCTTACAGTCTTCCATTAGGCCAGGCTCGAGTCGTCCAAACCGGTCAAGATCTCACACTAGTAGCTACAGGAATTATGGTTGAACGGGCCTGCGAAGTAGCTAAAATTTACCAGCTTCAAGGAATCGAAATCGAAATAATCGATCCACGTTCATTACTTCCCTTTGATGAACAAACAATCCTTGATTCTGTCAAGAAAACCGGTCGACTCCTTATCGTCCATGAAGCGGTGAAATTTGGTGGCTTTGGTGGAGAGATTGCTAGTATCATAGCAGAAAAAGCTTTCCCTTACCTCAAGGCACCGATTAAACGTTTAGGTGGAGCCTTCGTTCCTATTCCTTATAGCAAGCCTTTGGAGACTTTAGCTGTCCCTCAAGCGGAAGATATTTTACAAGCTGTAGAAGAACTTCTCACCTACTCCTTATAAACATAAAACTTTGTACCTTATTTTAAATTACGTTATGATAAAAACGTAGTAAAGGAAAGTAGGTGTGCAAAGTGAAGCATAAAAATAAATTAATAGCATATATTTTAATAGGTTTAGGTGTATATTTTTTAATAAAACAGTTAGAGCTCCCCCTCTTTCTACCTTTTATCGGTTGGCCTACTGTATTAGCTATTATTGGTGTAGCTTTTTTATTACATAGCTATATTGCTCAGTTACCGGACAATCTATTTGTAGGTGTCGTTCTAATTGGTCTAGGGATTCATTTTCACGGTTTACAAACCTCTCCTGACTGGTACGATCATTGGTCGATTTATACGTTAATTCTTGGAATTGCTTACCTAGTTTTATTTCTTAAAGCTAGGCGTGGACTCATTCCATCGGTAGTGTTACTTGGACTTTCGTCTATAATGATTTTCTCTATCTCTTTACCAGAATGGTTCGAGCCCATTTACCTCGTCATCGACTTTATCGACACTTTCTGGCCCGTAATAGTTTTAGGTATCGGTATTTATTTTTTATGGAAAAAATAAACAATCATGATGATAAATTTTTTCTCGGTCAACAGAAACGGTAAAATCCTTGTTCTTACAAAGACTAAAACTTCTAAACTTATTAAGGCTTTCATACATAAAAAATGGACTCGACCTTCGATAAACGAAGTCGGTCCATCTTTTACATTATACGTACTTAGTAATAGTTTTCCATACTTTGTCTTTATTCGTACCTTTTACTGAAGAAAAAGGTATAAGCGGAACTTCTTCATCGATTTGAAATGTTTCCCTTATAAGCTTTAACTGCTTCGCTTGTTGGCTTTGTTTCACTTTATCGAATTTCGTCGCAATAATAAGTAGCGGTAAATCCAAATAGGACACATATTCAAACATTTGAAGGTCATCCTTCGTTGGTCGGTGACGTCCATCTACTATAAGAATGACAAGTTGTAATGGCTCCCGACTTTCAAAATACTCTTCCATCATCCGACCCCATGCTGCCCTTTCTTTTTTAGACACTTTTGCATAACCGTAACCAGGGACATCAACAAAACGAAAGCTATCGTTAATCTTAAAAAAATTTAATGTACGAGTCTTCCCAGGTTTCGATGACGTACGAACTAAGTTTTTCCTACCTAATAGGGTATTAATAAAGGAAGATTTTCCTACATTTGAGCGGCCAGCTAGAGCAATCTCAGGTAAGTAATCTTTAGGGTATTGGCTAGAAGTTACGGCGCTCGTTTCCATTTCGGCTTTTACAATCTTCATTTCTTTTCCTCTTTCACTAAAGCATGTTCTAATACTTGATCTAAATGATCCACAAGAATAAAATTCAAATCCTTCCGTACACTTTCCGGTATGTCTGAAAGATCCCGTTCGTTATCCGCTGGCACAATAATATCCGTTAGACCTGCTCGATGGGCGCTCAAAGCTTTTTCTTTTAATCCACCGATTGGTAGAACATGGCCACGTAACGTTATTTCCCCGGTCATACCGACATGACGCTTAACCGCTCGACCCGTTAAGGAAGAAATTAAGGCCGTAGCCATCGTGATACCGGCCGATGGACCATCCTTCGGTGTCGCCCCTTCGGGAACATGGATGTGAATGTCGTATTTTGTATGAAAATCTTCCTGGATATCTAATTCTTTCGTCCGTGAACGAATATAACTAAAAGCTGCTTGGGCAGACTCCTGCATTACGTCACCTAACTTCCCCGTAAGTAGAAGTTTACCTTTTCCAGGATAATGGGTTACTTCGATCGAGAGAGTATCTCCCCCAACGGCCGTATAGGCTAAACCTGTCGCCGTCCCTACTTGGTCTTCTTTTTCTATCATCCCATAACGATATAAAGGTTTGCCTAACAATTCAGGTACGCGTTTTTCCGTTACGACGACCCGCTTCTTCTCACCCGAAATAAGTAACTTAGCTGTTTTTCGGCAGAGGGTTGCAATTTGACGTTCTAAACCACGAACTCCTGCTTCACGAGTGTATTCACGAATAATCTTTAAAAGTCCATCTTCTCGAAATTGAAGGTGGGCCCCCGTTAGACCGTTTTCTTTCAACTGTTTCGGAATCAAATGTTCCTTAGCGATATAAAGTTTTTCTACCTCAGTATAGCCAGCGATCGAGATTACTTCCATTCGATCGAGCAAAGGACCCGGTATTTGATTTACATAGTTAGCCGTAGCGATAAACATGACCTTAGATAAATCATAAGGCTCCTCGATAAAGTGGTCGCTAAAATTACTATTCTGTTCTGGATCGAGCACTTCTAACATCGCCGATGAAGGATCGCCACGAAAATCGTTCGACATCTTATCGATTTCATCGAGTAAAAAAACCGGATTAATCGTTTCAGCCTTTTTCATTCCCTGAATAATTCTCCCTGGCATCGCTCCGATATACGTGCGACGATGACCACGAATTTCCGCTTCATCCCGGACACCCCCTAAGGAAATCCGAACGAACTTACGATTAATAGCTCGGGCGATAGATTTGGCTAAAGAGGTCTTCCCTACTCCCGGTGGACCGACTAAACAAAGGATAGGACCGCGAATAGAATTCGTGAGTTTCTGAACCGCCAAATATTCTAATATACGCTCCTTTACTTTTTCTAAACCGTAATGATCCTCATCTAAAATTTCTTGAGCTTTGTCAATTTCGATAATGTCCTCTGTTTCCTTATACCAAGGTAAGGAAATCAACCAATCTAAATAGTTACGAATGACAGAACTTTCTGCGGAATTTTGCGGGACGCGTTCATAACGATCGAGTTCCTCAAGGGCCACTTTTTCCACATTTTCCGGCATCTTAGCTTCTTCAATATCTTTCCGCAATTGATCGATTTCGCTAAGCTTTCCGTCACTTTCTGATAATTCTTTTTGGATTGCCTTTAATTGTTCCCGTAAATAATATTCTTTCTGAGTACGCTCCATAGAGGTTTGTACCCGTTTGGCAATCTTTCGTTCCAAATCGAGCACCTTTTGTTCATTAGCTAATAAATTGAGTAAATGGCGCATCCGATTTGATAATTTATTTATTTCTAATAGGGATTGTTTATCTTTTATCTTTAGTGGCACGTGGGAAGAGATCATATACGTAAAACGTCTAGGATTATCGACATCGATAATCGTAGCCAAGGTTTCTTTCGTTACCTTACGGGATAATTTAATATACCTTTCAAGTTGTTTAATTAATTGTCGCTTCAACGCTTCTTCTTCAAGGGGATTGTCTGATATATCTTCTAACGGCTCTACCTTAGCCACCATTTCATTTTCTAGATCGAGGCAGTGGACTAGGGCAGCCCGTTGTAATCCTTCAACAAGCACTCGCATCGTGCCATTCGGCAACTTTACCATTTGATTAACTTTAGCAATCGTTCCAATATTGTATAAATCTTCTCGTTTTGGTTCTTCAACTGCTACTTCACGTTGAGTAACGAGAAAAATTTCTTGTTTTTCCATCATAGCTGTTTCTAAACTAGCGATTGATTTTTTCCTTCCTACATCTAAATGGAGTACAGTGGTTGGAAAAACAATAACTCCTCGTAAAGCTAGCAAAGGCAATTCTATCGTTTGTTTTTCTTTCAAGGTACGTGCCTCCTTCTAACTTATTGTCTCCTTGATCTTGTAGAAAAATGAAGGCTTCTTCCTTCTTATATATTGCTTTACTTAGAAAAATGAATAGACCATATACCATTATATGCGAAAATAGTTTTATTTACTAAAATTCAAGTCATCTATCCTATTTTATAAAGAAACAAAGCAATATGCTACTAAAATTACACAAAAGAAAAGACTGACTAGGTGAACACCTATCCACTGGCTTCGACTTATACCAATGGAACACAAGTCAGTCTTTCTTTTATATCGTTACTTACGCACTTTCTTTAGGAATTTGCTTTCTGCTTTCTTCGACGGTACCGTCGGTGTATAAAAGCTTCGGTCCGACATTTTTGTCCTCGACCATCGCTGCAGTAATCGTACATTTCTCTACATCTTCTCGCGATGGAATCTCATACATGATATCTAACATAATTGTCTCTAAAATTGAACGTAAACCACGGGCCCCTGTATTTCTTTCCATTGCATTCTTTGCAATAGCCCGTAAGGCTTCTTCTTCAAATTCTAACTCGACATCATCCATTTGGAAGAGCTTTTGATACTGCTTCACTAAGGCATTTTTCGGCTTCGTTAAAATTTGAACGAGGGATTCTTCGTCCAATGGTCGTAAACTTGCAACGACGGGCAAACGACCGATAAATTCTGGAATTAAACCGAAGCTTAACAAGTCTTCTGGTAGTACACGGGATAATAACTCTCCCTTATCTAATTCTTCATGATCGGAATGGTCCCCAAAACCGATAACCTTCTTTCCGATGCGACGTTTCACGATATCTTCGATGCCGGCAAAAGCTCCACCGACGATAAACAATATATTCGTCGTATCGATTTGGATAAACTCTTGATGAGGATGCTTTCTTCCACCTTGAGGAGGCACACTTGCTACCGTTCCTTCTAAAATCTTTAACAAGGCTTGTTGTACACCTTCTCCGGATACATCACGGGTAATGGATGGGTTTTCCGACTTGCGTGCTACTTTATCAATTTCGTCGATGTAAATAATTCCTTTTTCTGCTCTTTCTATATCGTAATCCGCTGCCTGTATTAATTTTAATAAAATATTCTCGACGTCTTCTCCGACATAACCCGCCTCGGTAAGAGAGGTAGCATCTGCGATAGCAAAAGGGACATTGAGGATTCGTGCTAAGGTTTGGGCAAGTAATGTCTTCCCACTTCCTGTAGGACCGATTAACGCGATGTTACTTTTTGAAATCTCCACATCGTCTTTCGAGTTCATCGAATTAATTCGTTTATAATGGTTATAAACTGCTACAGATAAAGTTTTCTTCGCTTCATCTTGCCCGATGACATATTCATCTAAAATAGCATTAATTTCTTGAGGTTTTGGAATATCATCGTAGGATATCTCTTCTTCGATACCCACTTCTTCTTCAATGATTTCATTACATAATTCAATACATTCATCACATATATATACACCTGGGCCAGCAACCAATTTTCTTACTGCATCTTGGTCTTTACCACAGAAGGAGCATTTCAATTGGCCTTTTTCATCATTGAATTTAAACATCATTTCACCCCTAAATAAAAACTCCTATATGTTATGTTGAGCTTATAGCAATCATATCAAATACATATTGGAAAATAAACCTTTTTACACTATTTAGTAGCCCTTGGAAAGGTTTTGTAAATCGTCTTGATCCTTTAAAGGTTTATCTAGGAACAGATTGCTAATTGTTACTTATATTAACCAAAAATCTCCCTTTATATAAGGGAAAACAAGGTGCAAAAATGCACCTTGTTGTTATTTTGCCTCAACAGCCTTTGCTTGCTCCACTAAATAATCAATGGTGACTCTCATTTTTAAGTCGTTTTCTAAGATTTCTGTGTTACCGCCTAGCATGCTGATAATTTGTTCTTTTTCTAACTTGTACATATCGGCAATTTTATCTAATTCTTCATCGATTGCTTCCTGTGTAACTTCTAAATTTTCCTCTTCAAAGATAGCTTCGAGCGTTAAGTTTGTTTTTACTCGTTTTTCTGCGTCTTCTTTCATTTGTTCCTTTAATTGCTCTTCCGTTTGACCACTAAATTGATAGTAGTTTTCTAAGGTCATACCTTGCATCTGCAAGTTTTGTTCAAACTCACGGAGCATATTATCGAGCTCGGTATTAATCATCGCTTCTGGAATATCAATCGTTGCATTTTCCGTTACTTTTTCAATGATTGTTTCACGCTTTTTATTTTCAAAAGCAGTTTCTTTCTGATCAAGAAGTTCTTTTTCTTTCTTCTCCCGTAACTCTTCAAGGGTTTCTACTTCATCATCGACATCTTTAGCAAATTCGTCGTCAAGCTCCGGTACTTCTTTCTCTTTGATTTCATGGATTTTCACTTTAAAGACCGCTTCTTTTCCTGCTAAGTCTTCTGCATGATATTCTTCAGGGAAAGTAACTTCCACATCTGTCTCGCTATCGGCTTCTTTTCCAATTAACTGATCTTCGAAACCTGGGATAAACTGGCCAGAACCAATTTCTAAGGAGTAGTTTTCACCTTTTCCACCTTCAAAGGGCTCGTCGCCGATAAACCCTTCAAAGTCGATAACGACCGTGTCTCCCTCTTCGACTGTTCCTTCTTCTTTTAATACGAGCTCTGCCTGACTTTCTTGTAAGCTCTTTAAGGCATTGTCTACTTCCTCTTCTGTTACTTCTACTTTTTCATCCTCGTATTCGATTCCTTTATATTCGCCAAGCTCTACTTCTGGTTTTACCGTTACTTCACAAACAAAAACTAAATCCTTGCCCTTTTCAATTTCTTCAATATCGATTTTAGGTTGATCTACTGGGAAAATATCCGTCTGTTCTACCGCTTCTGTATATGCATCAGGTAAAATAAAATCTACCGCATCTTGGTATAGGGCTTCAACCCCGAAACGGCTTTCGAAAATTTTCCGAGGAACTCTTCCCTTTCTAAAGCCTGGTATAGATACATCTTTAACTACTTTCTTAAAGGCTTGATCTAATGCTTCATCGAAACGTTCTGCCGATACTGTAATCGTTAAAGTACCTTCATTTCCTTCTTGTTTTTCCCACTTTGCCGTAACCGACATGACTATTACCTCCAACTTCATTAAATGCATTTATTTTCAAAGTATTAATTTATAGATTCATTTACTATGAGTTCGTTCGACTCGTTACGATATTTTCACACTATTAAGTCAACGAATCAAGACAGATTTTCAACTTCTTTAGTATATCATATTCAAGAAACCTTTCAAACTATATCTATTACTAGTTTAAGAATAGTTTGAAATATGCTTCGTTGCTTTTAATAATTTCCTTTACTTTTTCTTCTAAAGTATTTGTTAGTTCTTTTGCTGATTCGGTTAAATGTTCTTCTGCGACAAATACTACTGCTTCAGACAAGAGAGAAGGCTTCCCTACCTCGTCTACAAAAGGATAAATATAAGCAATATAACGCTGTAACAATTCCACACTAAAAGCATAAAGGGTAGGATTTTGTTGCTCTAAATTTTGAAGTAAATCTAAAGTAGCAAGATATATAGGAACTTCCTCCGGTCCTTTCATTTCTTTCAAGTTAACTTTATCCTTTTTACTAAACTTCTTTACCCACACCTCTTTGTTAATATTTGCTTCCTGAAGGCTTTCAAGGATCATCGTCTTCACAAATGGATTAACCGAACTCTCTAATAATATGTCTAGAAACACATCCGGTGGACTTTGTCCTAACCTTTTCCATTGATGAAACCATTGCCATTGGGCTTCTTCGTTCCCAAGAAAGACAGCTTTTTCAAACTGGGTTAAGACCTTATCTGCCTGCTCCTCTACTTCCTTTCTACTTGTTTCATACCAAAGATGAATCTCTTTCATTTCCTCTGAAGTGAGCGAAGCTTCATCTAAGGATTCGATAAAATCGAGTACTTCTACGTATCGTTCCTGATAAAAAAGACTTGCACCGTAGGCCAGAATAAGGAATGATTTTTGAGAAAAACTAGCATCCTTTCTTACTTCATCACAATAACTTTCAAGTTCATGCCACCGTTCTAATTGGTAAAGGGCTTGGACTTTTCCCTTAATTAAGGATGATAGGATTTCCGGGACTCTTACTTCTTCTAACCATTCCATTTGCCTAAGGGCCTCAGAAAATCTGCGGTGGTGTAGTAAGGATTCCACTTCCTCCATTCTTTTCAAAGCCTCTTTCTTCACATGCGGTAGATAGGTAAGCTTCCCTTTCATTGTATAACGACCTTTCTGCAAAATATACGTTCGTAAGAAAAGTTAGTATAAAACCGAGCCTTGGTAAGAAATTATGAACTGCTAATAACCTTTTGCTATCCCTGACATATACTTAGTACTAAATAATCGCTCCCTGGTTAACGTACTTTTAAGTATCGTTCCTTCGGAGCTTGTCTTATTGCAAAGTTGACGCTTAGAGTTACTGTTAATTTACCATATTTTCCGACAAACAGCTATCTCTAAGCCAAAGTAAAATAAAAAAAGTGCCAAGGCAACATTAGCTTTCTTTCGGCATAAACTAGCATTACACCTCTATAGATGAAGGAGGATAAAAATAAATGAATATGTTGTCAAAACTACAAGCATATCGAGAAGAGGAAGAAAAGTTAAAATGGGAGGGGACCTTTATTGAATATTTAGAATTACTTAAAGAGCGTCCCTATCTTGCTCAGTCGGCCCATTCCCGTTTGTATCATATGATTGCTCAGGCAGGAATAGAAGAAGAAAAAGGAAGAAAGAAGTATAATTTTTTCTCCGAGGAATTATTTGGACTCGAAGAAACTTTAGAGAAGCTCGTAGAGGAATATTTCCATCCAGCAGCGAAAAACCTCGATGTTAAAAAACGAATCTTACTTTTAATGGGACCGGTCGGCGGAGGTAAATCGACGATTGTTACCCTTTTAAAACAAGGTTTGGAAGCCTTTACAAAAACAGAAGAAGGTGCCGTCTTTGCAATTAAGGGATGTCCGATGCATGAGGATCCACTCCATTTGATTCCCCCTTCTTTACGTGACGATTTCTACAAAGAATATGGCATACGAATCCATGGCAACCTTTCACCACTAAACACTTTGCGTTTAGAAAAAGAATATCATGGCCGAATCGAAGATGTCATGGTTGAAAGAATTTTCTTTTCTGAAAATAAACGAGTAGGTATTGGTACCTTCAGTCCTTCCGATCCTAAATCACAAGATATTGCTGATTTAACAGGTAGCATCGATTTTTCTACAATTGCAAAATACGGTTCTGAATCAGATCCCCGGGCCTATCGCTTTGACGGAGAATTAAACAAAGCGAATCGTGGCCTAATGGAATTTCAAGAAATGCTAAAAAGTGATGAGAAATTTTTATGGCACTTACTTTCCTTAACGGAGGAAGGGAACTTTAAAGCCGGGAGGTTCGCCCTAATCAGTGCCGACCCTGTAATCATTGCCCATACGAACGAAGCAGAGTTTCGTAGTTTTATTAGCAATAAGAAAAATGAAGCCCTTCACTCCCGTATGATTGTCATGCCGATCCCCTATAACTTACGGGTTAGTGAAGAGGAAAAAATTTATAAAAAAATGATCGCAAAAAGTGATTTAAAAGACGTCCATATTGCTCCCCATACTTTACGAATTGCAGCGATTTTCTCTATTTTAACCCGATTAAAACAGTCCAAAAAACAGCGGATCGACCTCGTCACAAAAATGTATCTGTACGACGACCAACCCGTAGATATTAATGAACAAATTAATGTACGGGAGCTTAAGGAAGAGTTTCCCGACGAAGGCTTAAGTGGTATCGATCCCCGTTATGTAATCAATCGTATCTCTTCATCCCTCCTGCGCAAAAAAGTTAACTCAATCAATGCGCTAGATGTTTTACGCTCTTTAAAAGATGGATTGAACCAGCACCCTTCCATCACCGAAGAAGATAAGGAAAAATATTTACAATACATCGCACTGGCTAGAGAAGAGTACGATAAAATTGCTAAAAAAGAGGTGCAAAAAGCCTTCATATACTCTTATGAAGAATCGGCTAAAAACTTAATGAACAATTACTTAGACCATGTAGAAGCCTATTGCAATAATCATAAGCTTCGGGATCCTTTAACCGATGAAGAAATCCAGCCAAATGAAAAACTTATGCGATCCATTGAGGAACAGATTGGCATTTCAGAAAATGCAAAAAAAGCCTTTCGGGAAGAAATTTTAATTAGGATTTCTATGTATGCTAGAAAAGGAAAAACCTTCGATTACCATTCCCATCAACAGCTTCGAGAAGCCATACAGAAAAAATTGTTTGCCGATTTAAAAGATGTCGTAAAAATAACGACCACGGCTAAAACACCAGATGAAACCCAATTGAAAAAAATTAACGAAGTCATCGCCCGCTTAATTGACGAACATGGTTACAACTCTATTTCTGCTAATGAATTGCTTCAATATGTCGGCAGTCTCCTCAGTCGCTAAAGGTGAGCATTCCTTTATGAAGGAGGGATTACAATAAATTATCTAATTTCTAAACACGATTGGTCACTCCACCGAAAGGGTGAAATCGATCAAAAAAGGCATGACGAAAAAGTAAAAGAGGCTATTCGTAATCAATTACCGGAAATCATTAGCGAGGAAAACATTGTAACATCCGATGGCGAAAAAACTGTCCGAATTCCTATCCGTTCTTTAAATGAATATAAATTACGTTACCAACATGACCGACAAGTAGGAACGGGTAACGGAAAAAGCCAAGTCGGCGATATTCTCGGAAGGTCCTTCGATCAAGACGGTAATCAAAGAAAAGGAGAGGGAACAGAAGCCGGAGATCAGCCTGGGCTCGATTACTACGAAACAGAAGTAGAAATTAGCGATATCGAGGAAGTCCTATTTGAACAGTTAGCTTTACCAAATTTAAAAGAAAAAGATGCAAAACAAATGACCGTAACCAATATTCAATTTAATGATGTCCGTAAACAAGGTTTAACCGGAAATATCGATAAAAAACGAACCATTTTAGAAGCCCTAAAAAGAAATTTAAGTCAAGGAAAAGAACGTATTGAAAATTTTATTGACGATGACCTACGTTTTAAAACTTGGAACGAAGTCGATGAGCCGGAATCTAGTGCCGTCGTCCTCGCTATGATGGATACAAGTGGTTCAATGGGGCGTCAGGAAAAAATGATGTCGAGAAGTTTTTTCTTTTGGCTTACTAAATTTTTAAATAGTCAATACGAACATGTTGAAATTTGTTATATCGCCCATCACACAAAGGCACAAGTTGTATCAGAGGAAGAGTTTTTTTCAAAGGGAGAAAGCGGTGGAACGATTTGTTCTTCAGCCTACGAAAAAGCCCTTGAATTAATCGAGCAAAAATATTCTCCTAACCTCTACAACATATACCCTTTTCACTTTTCCGACGGTGATAATCTTTCAACCGATAACAAAAAATGCGTAAAACTCGTCCATCAATTAATGGAAGTCTCTAATATATTTGGCTATGGTGAAGTAAATATGTATCGAAAATATTCAACTTTAATGAGCGCCTATAAAAAAATTGAACACGAAAAATTTCGACATTATATCTTACGAGGGAAGGAAGACATCTACCATGCGCTAAAGCGTTTCTTAAAACCTTAGTTTAAAAGGTGGTGATTTCACATTGACCGATCTAAAAGAATTGGAAAAGGCCATCGATGATATTACCGAAATCGCCAAACAGTTCGGTCTAGATTTTTTTCCTATGAGATATGAAATTTGTCCTGCTGATATCCTATACCAGTTTGGTGCTTACGGTATGCCTACCCGCTTTCATCATTGGAGCTTTGGAAAGCAATTTTATAAAATGAAATTACACTACGACCTCGGGTTAAGCCAAATTTATGAACTCGTGATTAATTCTAACCCTTGCTACGCTTTTTTGCTCGATACGAATACATTAATCCAAAATAAACTTATCGTCGCCCACGTTCTAGCCCATAGTGATTTCTTTAAAAACAACTATTACTTTCAACATACCCGCCGAGACATGGTCGACAGTATGGCAGCTACAGCTGAGCGTATTCGTTTTTATGAATCTCGCTATGGAAAAGAAACAGTAGAAAGCTTCCTCGATGCCATCCTAGCAATACAGGAACATATCGATCCACATGTCCGCATAATGGGAAAACAAAAAGAAAATAACAACCTAGAAAATCCTCCTCTTCCCTATGCCGATCTCCATCCAAAAAGAAAGAGTGAAGAAGCAACAGATAAACCCTTTCCTGAACACCCTGAAAAAGACCTGCTACTTTTCCTTCAAGAACATAGCCCTATTTTGCATGATTGGCAACGGGATATATTAACGATGATTCGAGAAGAAATGTACTATTTTTGGCCTCAATTGGAAACAAAAATTATGAACGAAGGTTGGGCAACATATTGGCATCAACGTATTATGCGTGAGCTCGATTTGCAAGAAGATGAATTAATAGAATATGCTAAGCTAAACGCAGCGGTCGTGCAAACCTCTCCTCGCTCCCTCAATCCTTACTATCTCGGGTGGAAATTGTTTGAACATATCGAAGAAACCTATAACCATCCGGCAAAGGGGCAAAAAGCTAGTCCTCAAGATCAAGGTCGGGAAAAAATCTTTGAAGTAAGGAAGATGGACAACGATACATCTTTTATAAGAAATTATTTGACGAAGGACTTTGTAGAAAAAGAAGATATGTTTGTGTATGAGAAGAAGGAGAACGTATACCAGATTACGCACAAAGATTATGAAGCTGTACGTTCTCAATTACTACTAAGTCGAACAAACGGTGGTTTCCCTTACGTCGTTGTAAAGGATGGGAATTATAAACAAAATGGAGAGTTGTATTTGTTACATCGTTTCGAAGGAATTGAACTTGATTTAGACCATCTTGAACACGTATTACAATATTTATTTCAACTTTGGGGAAAGACTGTCCATTTACAAACAAAAGTTAAGGGAAAGAAAATGCTCTATTCATACAACGGAGTGAAGCATTACCAAAGGGAACTTTTTCGTAAGAACGATTTCTATTCCTAAAGAAAGGTACGACAAAGGGACTAAGCAAAGAAGCTTAGTCCCTTTAATTATCTCATCGAAACTTTTACCAATACCTTGAATAGGAAGGATGATTTTGCTTTCGGCAGTAATAACATTGGCAACCAGTATGATGGTGTTCATAAGGACGTTGGTGGTAGGAAGGATGAGATCCTTTACAAGTACAAGAACACCTGTGGCATGAACAACGGCAAGGCCTTCGTTTAGGATACGGGTAGGAACAAGTAGGTTTTTTCCTAGATGCTCTCAATTGTTCAATAGACTCTTGGCAGCCACATAAACGTCGCTGAGGACGGGAACGATACATCTTTCACTCCTCCTTTTGTTAGCCTTACTTTAATCTATGATGGTGGAGTGATAAACGTATAGTCATGTCATACGGTTAATAAGCCTAAATCCTTCCCTTCAAGGTCTAGAGCTTAACGGTACAAGCCGGTGATAAATTGTTTTGTTCTCTCAACCGTAGAATGAACTAGAACCTCTTCCGGAGGACCTTCCTCTACGATTTTTCCTTGATCCATAAATATAACTTTGTTCGCTACTTGTTTGGCAAAATCCATCTCATGTGTCACGACCATCATCGTCATATTTTCTTCCGCTAATTCACGGATTACCTTCAGCACTTCCCCCGTTAACTCTGGATCAAGCGCAGAAGTCGGTTCGTCAAAAAGTAAAATATCCGGCTGTAACATCAAAGCCCTAGCAATAGCAACACGCTGTTTTTGTCCACCGGAAAGCTGGCTTGGATAATGGTTAATTTTATCGAGTAAACCAACCTTTTGTAACAGGGATTCGGTTCTTTCTTGCAAAGCCTCTTTCGAAAGATTTTGCGTTAATCGTGGAGCTAACTGCAAATTATTCTTCACTGTTAAATGAGGAAATAAATTAAAATGTTGAAACACCATTCCCATCCGATTTGTAATATCACGTACACTTTTTACTGAAGGGTACTTACCGTCACGAACTAAATATTCCCCATTAATTCGAATCGAGCCACCATCTGCTTCTTCTAAATTAATCAAACAGCGTAACATCGTGCTCTTTCCCGAACCTGAAGGACCGATTACAGCGACGACGTCATTTTTCTCAACTTGAAAACTTATATCCTTTAATACGTCGAGGGTATCGAAAGATTTTTTTAATTGGTTTACTTCTATAATCGACAAGGGTTTCATCCTTTCCTAAGCTTACTCGTAGTTGAATCGTTTTTCTAAAAACTTAAAGAATAAAGTTAAACCAAGGGTCATCAATAAATAAATAATCGCTGCAATAAAAAAAGGAATAATTGTAAAATCTCGGTTTACTGCTGTCTGAGCATAATGTAACAATTCCGGAACTGCTACGGCATATAAAAGCGCCGTATCCTTCACCAACGTAATCGATTCATTCGCCACCGGCGGTAAAACCGTCCGAATCATTTGTGGTAATATGATTCGAACCATCGTTTGGAAACGATTAAGCCCAAGGACTTGAGCAGCTTCGTACTGACCTTTATCTATCGCCAACAGTCCACCGCGGAAAATCTCAGCAAAATAAGCAGTATAATTTAAAATAAAAGCTAAAGTTGCCGCCACAAATCGATCTAGTACTAAATATTCTCCGACAATCGGAAGGAGCGGTAAACCAAAGACGAAAAAGAGAAGTTGTAATAAAAGCGGTGTACCGCGCATTAAATATATGAAGACCTGGGCTAAGAGCGATAGGAGCTTCCAACGACTTCGAACCATCAATGTAACGATAAACCCTAGAGGAATCGATGTAATGATGGCTATGACAAAAAGTAAAACCGTCACCTTTGCTCCCTCTAAGATTGGTTTAGAAATCGAAATAATATAATCTAATTCCAAGGAACCCTTCTCCCCTTTTTACGATGTAATTGCACATTGTCACGGAAAAAGACGGACCGAGTAAATCGTCCGTCTGTACAACACTATCTTATTATTTTAAAATTTTATCCTCACCGAACCATTTTTCAGAAATCTCTGCTGCCGTTCCGTCCTCATTCATTTCATCTAGGGCTGCCTGTAATTTTTCTAGCAACTCTGTATTCCCCTTCTTCACCCCGACACCGTATTGTTCTGGAGCAAGGCTTTCATCGAGAATACGGAAAACCCCTTCTTCCTGGGCCATGTAGTAATCGATGACTACCTCATCGATAATGACCGCTTCCACCCGGCCTGATTTTAAATCGTTTAGGGCTAGGACGTTATCGGCGTATTCTGTGATTTCTGCTACTTTGTCATAAAGTGGGTTATCCTGTAAAGCGTCCATCGCAGAGGATAGAGCCTGTAACCCAATCACTTCACCTTCTAAATCTTCTAACGTTTGAATCTCCGAGTCTTCTAATACAGCAACGACTTGAGCATTTTCTAAATATGGTTTTGTAAAATCTACTTTTTCCTCACGCTCAGGTGTGATCGTATATCCATTCCAGATTAAATCGATTCGGTCACTGGACAATTCGTTCTCCTTCGTCTTCCAATCGATCGGTTGGAACTTTACTTCTACCCCCATATACTCGGCTGCGGCACGAGCATAATCAATATCGAAGCCTGTCAATTCGTTATTTTCATCCCGGAAGCCCATCGGCGCAAACTTATCATCTACTCCAATAACTAAAACTTCCTCATCCTTAGCTTCCGTATCCTTTTCATCGCTCGCTTGTTCGTTTTCATTACCACAAGCAACTAAAAGAATGCTAGCTAAAAGGACTGCAAAAAATAGTACACTTCTTTTCTTCATCTTCACTTCTCCTCTTTACCTCATTAACGTGCTATAGACATAACAATAATATCATGATTGTATAAATAAATCTATCCTAATACCGGTACCTAGTAAAAACTACCAGATTAAAAGTGTCACAAAAGTAGAGTTTTTGTAAAATATTCCACATTAAAATAGGAATCCCTTACTATTAGATTAGTAAAAATAAGTCTATAATAACCTTTTCGTTAAAAAACGAAAGAAAAATTTCATACATTATAGTTGCATAAATGTATTATTTTACCTACTATAGTTGTATGTATTCACCCATTTTAGTAGAGATATTTAGTAGTTTTATACAACCTTCAAATGAAGAAACGACAAGAAAGGAGATTTTCCAATGAACTCATCGCTATGGAGTAGATTATGGACTATGCATGATGAAGTCAAAGATTTCTTTCGTTTATTCGTAAAACCTCATGAATCAAACTTAGTAAAAGAACAAGTAAAAACCCAAGAATCTGTATCTAAATCTGGAGATGATTATGGAGGAGGAGAGCATCGTCCAAGTAAAGCGAAAAAAATCGGACTTTTTCTAGGTCCTACGTTATTTGTCCTGATGCTTTTATTTTTTAGACCGGAAGATTTATCTGCCCAAGGAGTCGCTATCGCAGCTAGTACTGTATGGATTGCTGTTTGGTGGATAACGGAAGCGGTACCGATTCCCGTAACATCTTTATTACCGCTAATTTTATTTCCTCTGACCCAAGGGTTAGAAATGAAGGAAACAGCGTCAGCCTACGGAGACGAGACAATCTTTTTATTTATGGGTGGATTTATGATTGCCTTAGCTATGGAGAAATGGAATTTGCATCGCCGGATCGCCTTAACTATTATTTCAGTCATAGGTACGAATACAGACCGAATTGTTCTAGGCTTTATGGTTGCTACCGGTTTCTTATCGATGTGGATTTCTAACACAGCCACTGCTATGATGATGGTCCCTATCGGTTTAGCGATTATTTATCAGTTTAGTGATGCATTGAAACATGATACGTCGATCGACACTAGTCCAGAAAATTTTAGTTTCGGAAAAGCCCTGATGCTTGGAATTGCTTACTCTGCTTCAATAGGCGGAATTTCCACATTAATTGGTACCCCTCCTAATACTTTACTTGCCGGGGCTATCAATACAATGTATGGTATTGAACTTTCCTTTGCAAAATGGATGTTATTTGGAGTACCGTTAGCCTGGACCTTCTTAATCATCGTATGGATCTACCTAGTAAAAATGGCCTTCCCGACGAAGGTTAAACATATTCCAGGTGGAAAAGAGGTCATCGATAACCAGAGGATGGAATTAGGAAAGGCTAGTACGGAAGAAAAGCTCGTCCTTACCGTGTTTGCTTTAGCTGCCTTTTCATGGATTACTCGTTCTTTCTTTTTATCTAAATTCATCCCTGGTATTAGTGATGGAGTCATAGCAATTGCCTTTGCAATTTTATTATTTATCATTCCGTCTAAAAATAAAAAAGGCGACTTTTTATTAGACTGGAACACCGCTGTGAAACTTCCCTGGGGTATTTTACTCCTGTTTGGAGGAGGTTTGGCTATTGCTTCCGGCTTTACAGAATCAGGTCTATCCGAATGGATTGGTACCCAGTTAACTGGTTTACAAGGTGTGAACTTACTCGTCGTCATTACCCTTGTTACAGCCTTAGTCATTTTCTTAACCGAAATTACATCTAATACTGCGACCGCTTCGATGATGTTCCCAATTATGGCTTCCTTAGCGGTAGCCCTTGGATTCCATCCCTATGCCTTAATGGTCGCTGCTGCCGTCGCTGCTTCTTGTGCCTTTATGTTACCTGTTGCAACGCCACCGAACGCAGTCGTCTTTGGTTCCGGTTATTTACGAATACCGGATATGGCTAAAGCCGGCTTCGCCTTAAATATTTTAGGAATTGTTATTGTTACTTTAGCCATTTACATCCTTCTACCCCTTGCCTGGGGAATTGATTTTACAGTTATACCAGACGCCTTACAGAAAATTAATCCTTAACATAAAAAATGAGCGGATCCCTTTTAAGGACCGCTCATTTTTTTATGTTGCGCTTTTCACCTTTCTTTGAAGCCATTTAATAAGCAATACATATACCATCGGGAATAAGGCGGTAACAGTTATGATTCCTTTCCATTCAAAGTTTTCCCAAAGAGGAGTTAGGCCAGTCGTTCCAATTGCAACTCCTAAATAATAGCTTACTAAATATAAACTAGAGGCGCTCCCTTTAAAGCTTTTCGCACGGTCAGAGACTGTAGCTGATGCTAAAGAATGGGAAATAAAAAAACCTAAGCAAATAAGCGATAACCCTACAATAATTCCAATGAGCGAAGAATGTAGAGTCGCTAACATCCCTATCGTTAATATCACAACTCCGACGATTCGCAAATGACTAAGAGGGTAATGGCGGGCTAACCAGCCTGCCAAAGGAGCACCGATGGTACCTAAACTATAAGCAAAATATAAATATGAAATTTGTTGTAAAGATAATTGAAAGGGTTCTTCCATTAGATGAAAAGGTAAAAAGGTCCACATTCCAGTAAAGGATATTTGTAAAACGGCACCGAGACCAAACATTAATAAAAGTTCAGGATTTTTTAAATGGTAGAGAAAACCTTTAAAATCTTCTTTTATACCCTTCGTAGACTTCATAAAATACTGTGATTTAGGTAAGAAGATCGCTACTACAACAAAAGTAACTAAACCAAAAATAGCTAGCATATAAAAGGCAAAGGCAAAAGAAAAAGACTCTATTAAATAGCCGGATACAAAACGACCCGTCATGCCCCCTAGACTATTGCAAGATATATATAGTGTTGCTGCGAAACTAAAATATCGTGGATCAAGTTCCTCAGACATATAGGCCATCGCAGCCGATAAAACACCAGCTAAAGTAAAGCCCTGAACGATACGAATTGCCACAATTAAAGAAAAATGTGGTAGTAAGGGGAGAATAAAAGCAAATACACTTGTTAGCAAAATGGATAATAAAATAAATATACGACGACCACGGCGGTCAGATAAAAATCCTAAAAGAATTAAACCAATGATAAGACCTATGGTATGTAAAGACATCGTTAAACTTGCATACGAAATACTAACATTGAACTTTTCTACTAACACCGGTAAAATCGGTTGAAAAAAATACATCGTTGCAAAATTGAAAAAAGAGGCTAGTCCTAGGCTTAATACTACGTACCAGTATGATCGTTCTCGAACAGTATAACCTTGCTTCAAATCGAACACCTTTTTCCTAACTTCTATCCATATAGTATAGGTTGGATAAAGTTTATATTTTCACTTGATAATATATAGATTATATCAAACTTCTATAAACCTTTGGGTAAAAAGAACGTCTCCGATACTATAGACTCTATTCTATAAAGATAAAAATATTTTCTTACTCGAATCTCTTAAACAAAGCTACCCTATACTAGAACAGCTCTAATATAGGGTAGTTGAACTTCTATTCTTTTTTCTGTATAGCCTCACCCATTTGTTGCCAAATCGAACCCTTTGCTTCTTCACCTTGCTCTATCCTCTTGAGGGCCATTTTCGCTTGCATGCGGACTTCGAACTCTGGGTCATCTAAAGCTTCCTTTAATGCAGGTAGGGCCTTATTATCCCCAACTTCATATAAAAACATTGCTGCCCGCCAACGAACGATTCGACTAGGGTCTTTTAAGGCTTTAATCATTTCCGGGATCGCTTCTTTATACCCTAAATCAGATAAGCAATCTCC
This sequence comes from uncultured Pseudogracilibacillus sp., assembly GCA_937974845.1. Taxonomy (GTDB): domain Bacteria; phylum Bacillota; class Bacilli; order Bacillales; family Amphibacillaceae; genus Pseudogracilibacillus. The sequence goes on from CALJVC010000027.1 coordinate 52,560, forward strand.
TGCCGTACGTCGGACATTTACTGAAGGATCTTGTAAAGCTTTATATAAATAAGGAAGACTATCTTTAGATTCAATCATTCCTAAATAGGCCGTTGCTAGCCGCCTAATCGAGGCATGTTCGTCATCTAATGCTTTATCCAACAAAGGATAATCCTCTTTTGTCGGATCTGGCATTTGAGCAAGCAGGCTAAAACGTTCACGCCAATTTGGAAGATCCAACATTTCCGACGTCACCGGTTTTCGAGGGAGTTCATCCTTAGCTGTACGATTTTCCTTAGCTAAACGATACAAGTTTTCTAAACGTTCATCAGTATAGGTGGCTGAAATTTCTTCAACTATCTGAGATCCGATTTTACCGATATCACCATAACGCGGACTTTCCTCGACCCATTCCCGTTCTTTTAAGTAATCTTCTGATAGGTTTGCTACTTTCATCGCTACTTTAGTAATTCTTTCCGGTAAAGCAAAACGTTCCTCTCTTTCACCGGATTGTAATTTAACTTGGACAGGGAGGTTACGAATCTTTTGAATAAAGACCTTTACCCCTTCATAGGCCTCCTCACGCTCGGATTCGATTGCCTGGGAAAATAGGTCCTCTACTTCGCCCACTGCCCCGATCGTTTCAACCACTCGGGGGAGAATATCTTCCCAATTAACGCGAGGGTCCCGTTCTATAGTCATAAAGTCGATTACACGAAAGATACCCTTTATTCCTTCAATACGAAACAGGGCTTTAATGTAATCCGGAGCTTCGGACAAATCATCATCATGTTTATATTCTAACAAGTTGCCATCTTCTAAAATCTCATCGACATTTACCTTCAAAGAATAAGGACTTGGTGTTGGCTCCATAGAAACAATTTTCATCTCGATACCCCTTTCTTTACGTCCCTATAAAACTTCTACCCTATCATCCTAACAAAGAAAATTATTTTCGGCTATCGAGGTGCAAAAAAGGGTGAGAAAAATCCCTCACCCTTACCACAATATACTTATAACTTAAATTGTTCGACTAATTCATGTAATTGTTCTGCTAATTTTGCAAGCTCGGTCGAACTATTGACGACTTCTTCCATCGTACTGCTCGCTTGCTGTGTCGTAGCTGTCGTTTGTTCAATTCCTGCTGCAGATTCTTGAGAAATAGCTGCGATATCTTCGATGTTGCGATTCATCTCCTGACTTTCTGCTACAATATTTTCTAAGTTTGAGGCGATTTCTTGAATTCTTTCGACCATTTCACTTACTGCACAGTTAATGTCTGTTAACGTTTTTTCTGTAGTAATAATATGGGAGGTTCCTTCCTCAACTTCGCTATACCCATCCCTTAAAGAGCTTGCAACATTGCTCGATTCTTCCTGGATTCGATCTACAATTTCTGTAATATGAACTACTGAGCTTGAGGATTCTTCAGCTAATTTTCGCACTTCATCAGCAACTACTGCAAAACCTTGTCCGTGCTCTCCAGCCCTTGCCGCTTCAATTGCCGCATTTAAGGCTAAAAGATTCGTCTGCTCAGCAATATCTTGAATCATCGATACTAATTCGGAAATAGCTTGGGAGTGTTGATCTAAACCTTCGACCTTTTCTACCGCATCGTGAACGATTTGATCAATTCTTTTCATTTGCTTCGTTGAAGTTCCCATTAAATCTCGTCCCTGTTCCGTAAGCGAGATTACTTCCGTCGATGCCTTACGGATATCTTCACCATGTTCATTCATCATTTCCATTCGACTGACGAAACTATTCATTAAGGAAGAAATCTCTCCTGAACGATGGGCTTGGGCTTCGGCTCCCGTTGCTAATTGTTCCATCGTAGACGTTATCTGCTCAGAACCTTCACCAACCTCCGTTGCTGCTTGGGTTAATTCTTCACTTTGGCTAGCAATATTAGTTGAAGCCGACTGAACGTTTTCGATAATATTTCGTAATCCTGCCTGCATATCATTTAAGGCAAGGGCTAATTGTCCTGTTTCATCCCTTTCTCTCGCTTCTAATGGCGCTTCTTGTAAATTCCCCTTTTGAATCTCCCGCATTCTTTCAATTACAGCGACGAGTGGATTTGAGATTCGGGATGAAAAGTAAAAGGCTACAAGTACTCCAACGATTACCGCTACAACTGTCACAATAATAATAATATGTAATATATCGTAGGCTGGCTTATCAAAATCAGACACATTTGTACTAGCATGGATAACCCAATCCCAATTAGGGTCTAATTCGGAATAGGCTACTCTTTCAATGTATTGCTTACTGCCTTCCGACTCCTGCCAGTCATAATAAGTAATCCCTCCACCATTTTCTGCCTTTTCAATCATATCTTGTAGAAAATACCTATCATTTTTATCCGTTACTTCCCAATGGGACATTCCTTCATCCGTCGGGTGAGCAACTTGTTTCCCTTCTAAATCTGTAATAAAAATATATCCATTCTCGCCAATTTCGATCTCTTCATTAATTGGACGATTCCCAGTGCCATCTTTCTCACCTAATACAGCTACTTTTACCTGTTCTTGAGCCTCTTCTAAAGTGAGCGAACCCTTTTCTACTTCTTGATTAACGATGTCAATCATTTCAAGAGTCATGGCAACACTCGTGGCTAGCCGTTGCTCCCCTTGCTCATCAAGGGTACTTTTTGCCTTAAAAAAGACAATCGAGCCTAATGTAAATAATGGGAAAATTAACAAAAATAATGCTACTAAAATTAGTTTTGAACGTAATGATTTCCAAGAAAACTTTGTCTCCATTCTTTAGCCCTCTTTTCTTTCTGCAATGCAATTATAGTTTATTTCATGTTTGATAGGAAAAACAAACTATCAAACAAGGATGTCTGATCAACTTTAAATAGAAGGTATTATTAAAAATTAGCTATAGATTTCCATAAAAATTAAATTTTTGTAAAATTTTAATATTATTCTACTATAAGTTTAGTATATGGGACTATTTTATTCAATATAAAAATAATGAACAATGCTTTACAATTTAGAAAACTTACTACTAAAGTCTTCATCTATTAAATCGTAAAAGATAACTAACCTCCTAGATTCAAAAAGATTAAACACGCATACACTCTTATGTTACACGAGCAACTTAGCGTATTCCTTTTTATCGAGGACAAGAGAATTACTTTATGGAATAATAAAAACCCTAAGTCGCTAGAAAAACTAGCAACTTAGGGAAAATAATGATTATTTATACTACGGAAAACTCTTTATTTTTATAACTGGATATGAAATGTTCTAAGGGAAGGGGTTTACTAAAATAAAATCCTTGTACCTGCGAACAATTCATCTCCCTTAATAAATCTAACTGTTCCTTCGTTTCTACTCCTTCTGCTACAACTGTTAAATTTAAATCTTTTCCTAGGCGAATAATCACTTCTACAATGTTTTGATTGACCCGATCATCTGTAATATCCGATATAAAACTACGGTCAATCTTTAACTCATCGACAGGAAGGTTTTTTAAATAATGCAGAGCTGAATAAGCGGTACCGAAATCATCGATGGAAATACGAATACCTTTATTTTTTAGTCGTTTCAAGACAGTAATACTTTGGGGATCGACCAATATTCTTTCAGTTATTTCTAAAGTTAAATATTGTGGCGAAAAGCGATATTGCTCCAAGGTCTCAACGACCATTTTAGGAAAATCTTTTACATTTAAATGATTCGCCGATATATTTATCGAAAGGTGTAGCTCTGTATCTAATATATCGTTAACTTCTTTTATATCCTGAATAGCTTTTTCTAAGACCCATTTTTCCAGGCGTAAAATAAACCCATTCTTTTCTGCTAAAGGTAAAAAATCGCCTGGAGTTAAAAAGCCTTTCTTAGGATGTTTCCAACGGATTAAGGCTTCAACCCCGACTTCTTCTTCCTCTAAGCTAACATATGGCTGATAATATAGAAGGAATTCTTGTTGCTCCAATCCACGTTCAAGGTCCACTAAACTTAACCTATCGTTTGCAACAGTATGTTCTTGTTCCCTTGGCTCTTCAATAAATTGTGAAAGTTCTAAAGAAACTGCAATAAGTCGACTACATAACTTTAATTTATTCACAGTATGTATATCCGGAGTATACAAATTATAAAACCCAATCATCATAATACCTAAAAAATCATGGTTCGATGCTTTTAAAGGTAAGGTCCAAAAGGAACGAAAATGGAAGGCTTTAGCAATCTCTTTAAAGGCCTCACGCCGATCATCGGCATCGATATCCGGAATAAAGATCGGTTGTGCTAAATAACCAAAATCCTCTTTTGTAAAAGGATATTTTCCTTTTTCTGCATAGGGACAAGATTGCTGCAATTTTTCTACCTTTGAACCAGCAAACTTAGTTAACTGCTCTTCTTTTGAATCAAATTGGAACATCACGACATGCACATCATGAGGAGTAAAAAAATCTTCTAATAATTGAACAGCTTCGTCCATTGCATCTCCGGTAGAATTCCCTTCTGCTAACGCTTGGATCATCTCTAAAAAATTAAACAATATAGCCTCTTTCTTCCTCATGAATTCACGTCCCACTTTTGAAAAGTCATCCTATACAACAAAACGAATCACACCTTTGATTTTATGAGTTTATCTATTGTTGCAGAGCTTCTAGCGATGACTATATCCTTATAAAAACGAATAAATGTTCACACCACAACTTGAGGACTAACAGAATAGGATTAATTGTTCATTTTCTATTTATATCATATAATAACCAAAAGGCATCTGCAAGTTTAGTCCTAATTCACCTTCTAATAAACAGCGAAGATTGTAGGGATTTTATCCCAAATTTACCTATATAAGATGGATTCTTACCCTTTTTTATTTCCCTGGAAATAATTTGCAATAAAATTAAAAAAATGCGGTTGAACCTTTGTTCAACCGCAAGCTAAAAAGGTTAGGCAAAAGCCTATATATATTAAAAGGTATGAAACACAAAATTTATAAACGTTTTAAATTATAGGATTTCTCTCCTAACATCATAGCACTAATCACTCGAAATGAAAACTTTTTATATAAAATATCA
>CALJVC010000028.1 GCA_937974845.1 uncultured Pseudogracilibacillus sp.
CATTCCTTACGACTTTTTCTTAGAAAACCTAAATTACCTTTAAAAGCTCTCCAGCTGGTAGAGGCTTGAAATAATGATAGCCTTGCACGAGGTAGCAGGATTGATTTTGTAAGAAGCGGACATGTTCCTTCGTTTCCACACCTTCAGCTAATACTTCTAGATTTAAATTTTTGGCAAGGGCGATAATGGCCTTAATGACGGCCTTATTCGAATCACTTTCATTTAATAAAAACGTCCGGTCAATTTTTAATTTATTAATAGGCAAATTGCTTAAGTAGTTTAGTGAACTATAGCCCGAACCAAAGTCATCGATACTTACCTTAACCCCAATTTTTTGTAACTTCCGTAAAATATGTTCAGCATATTTTACATCGATGGTCATGCTTTCGGTAATTTCTAACTCTAAATATTGTGGATCCAAACCAATTTCCTCTAAGGTTTCTTCTACCATGTCGACAAAGCCATAGGACATAAATTGCCGAATCGAGACATTGACAGCCATCGTAATTTTTGGATAACCCTCTTCATGCCAAGCTTTCAACTGAGATAACGATGTTTTCAATACCCATTCTCCGATAGGCGTAATGAGGCCTGTTTCCTCCGCAATCGGAATAAAGTCTAAGGGAGATACTTGACCGTATTCCGGATGATGCCAGCGAAGCAAAGCTTCAACCCCGACAATCATCTTCGTTTTCGAATGAACTTGGGGCTGGTAATGAAGTTCGAATTGTTCTAACTCTAAAGCTTTCCGCAGTTCTGTTTCTAAAAGTACTTTGCGATCTAAAGCCTCCGTTAACTGTGAATGATAAAAATAAAATGTATTTTGTCCTAAGGTTTGGGAAATTCCCTTCGCTTCATACATTGCGATGTCCGCATAAGTTATTAAGTCATCGACTTTTTTGCCATCTAAAGGATACCGGCTAACTCCTAAGCTCGGACTAATGTAAATGTCTAAATCCCCTACATGATAAAATCCACTTAACTCCTTTATTAATTTATCTGCAAAAAAAGCAATCCGCGTCTGGCTTTCTTCAGGGTAGACGATAATGAATTCATCCCCACCAAAACGGGCGACTAAGCTACCTTTTTCCATTAAAGATTCTAAACGCTGACTAAAGGACTTCAATAGTTCATCTCCGACGGAATGACCTAAGGTGTCGTTAATCGTTTTAAATCGGTCTAAATCTAAAAATAATAGAGCGAAGGGACGTTTTTCTTTAAGGAATCGTTGAAGCTCTCCAAGGATAAAGGTGCGATTAGGCAAAGCTGTTAAATAATCATGGTAGGCTAAATATTTAATTTTCTCCTCACCTTTTTTACGGTCTGTAATATCGAAGGCCGTACCGATTACTTCCTTCACCTTTTGTTGGCGAAAGATAGGAGCTAAGTGCACGAGAAAATACGTATCCCCTAGTTTCATCTCAAACCTTACTCTTTTTCCTTGATAGGATTGATCCACATGCTCATTGATTACAGTAGCCTCTTCAGGAGAAAATAAATCATAGCTTGTTTTTCCTTCAACGGAAGCCGTCGTAAAATGAATCCGCTCCGCTAATTTTCCTTCCGACATGACAAAAACAAAACGACCATCCTCTGTCCGAACTATTTTAAAAATTAAGTTACTCAATTGTTTTATCGTCGTTTGGAAATCATTTTCCAGGGCTCTTTGTAAGTCCTTTTCCATCTTCACCCGCTCTGTAATGTCCGTACGAATCGAAATGTATTGATAAGGCTTTCCATTTTCCTTTAAAAAAGGTACAATCGTCGTATTTACCCAGTAGAGGGTCCCGTCCTTAGCTCGGTTACGAATATCCCCGTTCCACACATTCCCTGTGCCGATTGTTCGCCACATCTCTTTAAAAAACTCGCGGGAATGGTAACCGGAATTTAAAATATTATGGTTATTGCCAAGCAATTCCTCTCGTTCGTATTTTGATATTTCTAAAAATTTATCATTTACGTAAGTAATCTTTCCTTGAGGATTCGTAATCCCTACAATTGCAGATTCATTTAAGGCCCGTAAAATGTTCGTTGCATTAATTCGTTCGATTTTTTTCACATACTGCATTTGGTGCTGAAGTTCCTTCATAATAGTTTCCGATTGTTTTTTTATATCCTTACTATGCTTTACATGTCCATGCTTTCCTCTGGGCATGCATCTCGTCCTTTCCTCAATAAATAGACTAGAATATATCGAAATGATAACGATACCTATAATCCATAATACCTATATATAAAGAAAATTTCACTTAAAAACCTTCGATAGAACGATACTTAAGTATTAAAAATATAGTTTTGCTTATCGTATTAGTTTTGGTAATTTTATATAAATAACAAAAAATAGGAAAAAAGACTGATTGCCAAGCAATCAGTCTTCCTTTGTTAATTTTTTTCTAATTGGCTTATAACTTCTGAAACAATCGTTCTTACTTCCTCCGTACTTTCCGTATCCATCAATCGATTTCGAAGTTGACTCGCTCCTTTAAAGTCCCGTACATATATTTTGAAAAAACGTAACAGTGGTTTAAAAGGACGGGGACCGAACTTTGCTTCATAGTAATCATGTAGCTCTAATTGACGTAACAATAACCTTAAATAATCAACTGGAGAGCGTTTTTTTGGTTCCTTTTCAAAAGCAAAGGGATTCGTGAAGACCCCTCTTCCAATCATAATGCCATCGACACCATATTTTTCATACAATGCTAAGCCAGTCTTACGATCAGGAATATCTCCATTGATTGTTAATAGTGTATTCGGAGCGATTTCATCCCGTAATTGTTTAATTTCTGGAATCAGCTCCCAATGGGCTGGTACCTTACTCATTTCCTTCCGTGTACGGAGATGGATCGATAGGTTAACGATATCCTGTTCCAACACGTGACCGAGCCAATCCCGCCACTCCTCTACTTCAACATAACCTAAACGGGTCTTTACACTCACTGGAAGACCCGCTTCCTTCGTCGCTTGAATAATCTCTGAAGCTACTTCCGGACGATTAATTAATCCGGCGCCCCTTCCTTTTCCAGCTACATTTTGTACGGGACACCCCATATTAATGTCAATTCCTTGAAAACCTTCTTCCCGCATTCCGTGCGCCATTTGACGGAAATATTCCGGTTCATCCCCCCAAATATGGGCGACGATTGGTTGTTCGTCCTCTGTAAAAAGCAACCTTCCTCGGACATTATCCCGGCCGTCGGGATGGCAATAGCTTACTGTGTTTGCAAATTCGGTAAAAAACACATCGGGGCGACCGGCTTCGGCAATTACATGGCGGAAAACTACATCCGTCACATCCTCCATCGGTGCCAAGATAAAAAAAGGCTTCGGTAATTCATGCCAAAAGTTAGTTCCATCCATCTTTCTATCCTCTTTCCGTACAATTTTTATTCCATTAGAAATCATACCATAAGTAAAAGACAGTACCAACGAAACGAACGGAGGGGGATTTTTCCTTCAAGTAAAGCGAAAAATAAATGAAGGCGAACAAAATTTACTTAACCATCGGTTTAATCCTTCCTTCAACTATCGAACCAAGTGACAAGGGAAGAAAGACAAGTCCAAGGAGCTTTTTTCACATAAATAAAATAACAATCCATACAATAACTATAGGACTAGCCCTAGGATAGGAGTTCAATAATATATGATTATTGTTAATTATAATTTTTATTTATTCTATATATAATATTTTATCAAAGAAAATTTCCATGATACAATAGATGAAGAGTGAACTTCATCATTAAAAGGTTGGCAAGTTTACCATCTTGTTTGTGTAAACTTACACAACCTTTAAATATAATGAAAAAGGAAGAGAGAGAGATATGGTCAGCAAGCAGTCTCCAAAGGAAGTCATTTTAATAGGTGCAGGTATTATGAGTGCTACATTGGGGGTTTTGCTAAAGGAATTAGTTCCTGATTGGAAAATTACTATTTATGAAAAGCTGCCCAATGCCGGTGAAGAAAGTTCGAATGAATGGAACAACGCCGGAACTGGTCACTCTGCTTTATGTGAACTCAACTACACACCAGAATTAGACGATGGCACAATCGACACAACAAAAGCAATCTCTGTTAACGAACAATTCCAATTATCGAAGCAATTTTGGACTTACTTAGTAGAAAAAGAACTAATTAAAGATCCGGACAACTTCATCATGCCATTACCACACATTTCTTTCGTACAAGGAGCCGACGATGTCGCTTATTTACGGAAACGTTACGAAGCGCTATCCGATAATCCTTTATTTGAAGGAATGGAATTTACCGATGATCCGGAAGTATTAAAGGAATGGATTCCAGTAATTATGGAAAACCGTACTTCTCCAGAACCTATCGCTGCAACAAAGATGGATTCTGGAACCGACGTAAACTTCGGAGCTCTCACAAGAATCCTCATCAAACACTTAGAAGAGGAAGGAGTCGAAGTCAATTACAATAGTAAGGTAGAGCGTATTCGTCGGGCGGACAATGGCAACTGGGAAATTAAAGTTCAAGATCAAGCACAGGATGCTATTCGCTACCATGAAGCAGACTTCGTCTTTATCGGAGCCGGTGGTGGAAGTTTACCATTGCTACAAATGACTGGTATTCCAGAGTCGAAACATATCGGTGGTTTCCCAGTGAGCGGACTATTCTTAGTCTGCAAGAACGAAGAACTCATCGAGAAGCATCATGCGAAAGTGTACGGAAAAGCTAAACTAGGAGCACCGCCTATGTCGGTTCCACACTTAGATAGCCGATATATCGACGGTAAGAAAGAATTGCTTTTCGGACCTTTTGCCGGCTTTACACCAAAGTTTTTAAAGTCTGGTTCGTATTTCGATTTAATCGGTTCTGTCAAGCCTTCAAACGTGACAACGATGTTAGCCGCTGGATTAAAGGAAATGGGCTTAACCCGTTACTTAATCCAACAACTGTTGCTAACTGAGGATGAAAGAATCGAAGAATTACGCGAGTTTATTCCTGGAGCTAAGAAAGAAGATTGGGAAATCATTACCGCAGGACAGCGGGTTCAAGTCATTAAAGATACCGAAAAAGGTGGAAAAGGTACCTTACAATTTGGTACAGAGGTAATTACTTCCCAAGATGGTACCGTAGCTGCCTTATTAGGAGCTTCCCCTGGGGCATCTACTGCAGTGAATGTCATGCTCGAAGTATTAGAGCGCTCTTTCCCAGAATATATGGATGAGTGGATGCCAAAGATTAAAGAAATGGTACCTTCTTATGGACAAAAATTAATCGATAATCCTGAATTACTAGAAGAA
>CALJVC010000029.1 GCA_937974845.1 uncultured Pseudogracilibacillus sp.
GAGCGCCTGCCTTGCACGCAGGAGGTCAGCGGTTCGATCCCGCTAGGCTCCACCAAGAAAAGAGTATATAAAAGGGTTACCGTTTACGTATGATGTAGGCAGTGGCCCGTTTTTATTATGTATCTTACTAAAGATTTACTTTTTTCTATATAGTGAGAAACCGAGCCATTTAGTTAAGTTTCTTATACAAAAACTATACACAGGTAAGGACCTAGTATATGTTTATATTTAAGTTGCATCAGTCTTAATTCTTATGTATAATAAGCATTGGATTTACTAAGAGAGAAGAAAATATATGCATGCTCCCATAGTTTAATGGTAAAACGTTGCCATGGTAAGGCAAAGCTGTTGGTTCGATCCCGACTGGGAGCTTTTTCTTATTATTATGAAAAATCCACTGTTTCTAGTTAGAAACAGTGGATTTTTTATTTATATTAACAATATAGTCTTATTAAAGAGTATTGATGCAACTAATTGTCTACAATTAACAGTTGTGGCAGAAATATGTAGCGGGCTTTTAGAAACAATAAGCGTAATATTGAGGCTTTAAATAAAAACCGTGTAGCCCAAAAGGTGCTACACGGTGACGTCCTTAACTGATCGATTCTCAACGTTAAGCTCTATTTATTTTCAGAAAAGGTAACGATTGGTTTAATCGTTTTTCCAGCATTCATATCTTCGATTGCTTGGTCTAGTTGCTCGAAGGGATAAAGCTTAATTAACTTGTCAAAAGGAAACTTTCCAGCTTTATAATATTCGATTAATTCTGGAATAAATAGTTTTGGAATGGAATCTCCCTCAACGACTCCGATAATCGTACGGTTTGGTGGGATTAATTCATCGTGAATATTTAGGGTCGTATCCGGACCGACACCTACGACGGCCATTACTCCACGTGCCCGGAGGCTACGGATACCTTGTTTAATAAGCGCCGGAACCCCTGTAGCTTCGAGTACGTAATCACTTCCACCACCAGTTATTTTGTGTACTTCTTCTACAGTGTCGACTTCTTTCCCGTTAATCGTATGCGTAGCTCCAAGTTCTTTGGCTAGCTCTAAACGTTCTGGAATAATATCTACGGCAATAATATTTTTCGCTCCGGTGAGTTTCGCAGCCATTACACCACTTAAGCCGACCCCGCCACAACCGAAAATGACAATCGATTCACCAAATCCAGGTTTTAATTTCTTTAATACAGTGCCAGCTCCTGTTTGAATACCGCAAGCGAGTGGTCCAAGTAGACGTAAGTCGACATCTTTATCCACTTTTACGATATTATTTGTATGGGCGATGGCGTACGTAGCAAGCGAGGATTGTCCAAAAAGAGTAGCTACTTCATCGCCTTCGTTAGAAAGTCGTGTCGTCCCTTCTAAGTGTGCACCACCAAAATTTAGTTGTCCGAATTTCTCACAAGCTGCAGGATGTCCCTCTAAACAATTTTTACAATTGTTACAGTATGAAAAGGAAATGACTACATGATCGCCAGGTTCTACGTTTACGACCCCAGGTCCAACTTTTTCAACAATACCTGCACCTTCGTGGCCTAAGGCTATTGGTAAAGGTGTCTGAATATCTTGTGCTTGTACACCTAAGTCTGTATGGCAAATGCCAGTACCGACCATTTTGATTAAAACTTCATTCGCTTTTGGCTCTTCTATCTTAACGTTCTCTAAACGAATATCTCCACCTGCTTCGTGAACTAGGGCTGCCTTTATTTCCATAATATTCGCTCCTTATTATTTGATTTGATAATGGAATAATTACCTATAATGATAGCTTATCATAAATGGGAAAAAAGTTGT
>CALJVC010000030.1 GCA_937974845.1 uncultured Pseudogracilibacillus sp.
GGGATTTCTTCGATAAAAAATATTTCATCTGGTAGCCACCAACGAGCAAATTTCAAATGTTTTTCTAAAAAATAGAGTAAATCTTCCTTGGACACTCTTGCTTCAGGGCGTAAAGCGACGAAGGCGACGGGTCTTTCTTGCCATTTTTCATGGGGTACAGCTACAACCGCTGCTTCGCTTACTGATTCATGGGCCATAAGCCCGTTTTCTAAATCGACAGAGGAGATCCATTCCCCACCGCTTTTAATTAAATCTCCTGTACGGTCGACAATTTTTATAAAGCCTTCTTCGTCAATCGTAACGACATCACCGGTTTTTAACCATCCATCGACGAAGGCATCTTTCGTTCGGTCATCTTTGTAATAGGAATCAGCTATCCATGGACCTTGTAAAAGCATTTCTCCATAGCTTTTTCCATCGAAGGGAATTTCCTTTCCTTCATCGTCTACAGCCTTCACCTTTAAGCAAGGAACCAGTAATCCTTGGGTAGCTTTATATTTAAGCTTTTCTTCAGCAGAGAGGTCTTCCTGGTAACTTTTTAAACGGCTTACGGTCACTAAAGGACTTGTTTCAGTCATTCCATAGGCATGTAAGAAAGGTATTCCATACGTTATTTCAAACTTTCTAATCATTTCCATTGGGGCAGGAGCTCCTCCACTAATTAATGCCCGGAGCGATTCTAAATTATGTTTTCCTTCTTCTAGAACTTTAAGAAGACCGAGCCAGATGGTCGGTACTCCAGCTGTGATTGTTACTTTCTCTTTTTCGATTAAATCAGCGATAATTGTTGGTGTCATATTAGGACCAGGATATACCTGGGTAGATCCAAACCAAGTTGCAGCGAAAGGAATTCCCCAAGCATTGACATGGAACATCGGTACAACTGGTAACATTCTATCTTTTTCAGATAGAGCAAGAGTATCGGCATGCCCCGCTGTTAAACAATGGAGTACAATCCCGCGGTGGCTGTATAAGACCCCTTTGGGTAACCCGGTTGTCGCCGAAGTATAACATAGACCTGCAGGATCGTTCTCCTCAATATTTTGACTAAATTGAAAGTTTTCATCACCTTCATTAATAAGAGATTCATAGGAGTAAAGGGGCTTTAAGGAAGAGCTAGGTATATCATAGTCATCTGACATAACTATAAAAGCTTTAACCGTTTTTAAATCATCCTTTATTTTCTCAATAATCGGTAGTAAATCTATATCGATGAGGAGCACTTTATCTTCTGCATGGTTAATAATATAGCTGATATGCTCTGTAGAAAGACGAATATTAATGGTATGTAAGACAGCTCCGATAGCCGGGATTCCAAAATAAGCTTCTAGATGACGATGATGATTCCAAGCAAAGGTGCCGACTCTATCTCCTTTTTTAACACCTAATTTTGTTAACACACTAGATAAAGCTCGAGTTCTTTTAGCCATTTCACGATAGTTGTATCTAAAGATTCCTGTATGGGTTCGTGAAATAATTTCTTTATTCGGGAAAAATTTTTCTGCCCTTTCAATTAATGATACTAAGGATAGTTGGGTATCCATCATAGGTATCGGCTCCTTTCAACCGTAAGTTTTTATAAAATCTCTCTTTCATAGGAGAAATAGTTGGTGAATCTCATTATTAATGCATTAAGGTTTTCTATTAGGAGCTAGGCTTTTAATTTGAGCGGGTGTGTTAGATAATTTAATCGCTGGTCCAATATGTGTAAAAGTGTCTCCCTTGTCATCTGTGACAGGAAGAATCATCTCCCTAGCGAGGATTTGTGGGTGTTCTTTAACTTCAGAAAACGTAAGGATAGGCGTCACACAAGCATCTAGGGGTTCAAAAAGTTCAGTCCATTCTTGTAATGTTTTCGTTTTTATAATAGTTTGAATTTCGTCTTTCATTTTTTCTTGTACATGTTTTGGCTGGAATTGCTTGTCGATGAGATCAGGGCGACCGATCTTTTCACAAAAGATTTTCCAAAATTTCTCTTCCACCGCTCCGACGGCTAAGTAACGACTATCTTTTGTTTCATAAATGTAATAGTAGGCAACGCCTCCGTCCAGCATTTGTTCAGCCCGTTGAGGTTCTTCTGCTCCATTAAGGTAGCCAGGGAGAAGGGTTTGCAACCAGCTTAATACTCCATCGAGCATGCTAATATCGACGAATTGCCCTTCACCTGTACGTTCACGGTGAAATAAAGCTAACAAAATACCGATAATAGCCGGTTGAGCACCGCCACCGATATCAGCAATGGTTGTCGCTGGTATAACAGGTGGTTGGTCGCTTCGCCCCATAAGTTGTAATAAGCCACTATAACCGATAAAATTTAAATCATGACCGGGCTTTTCCTTAAAAGGACCGGTTTGTCCGTAACCAGTAATAGCGCAGTAAATAAGACTTTCGTTTTCTCTTTTTAATTTTTCATAGTCTAATCCTAAACGTTCCATTACACCCGGACGAAAGGATTCAACGACGACGTCGGCTTCTTTTACTAGGTTTAAGAAAGTTTGACGATCCTTTTCTTCTTTTAAATTTAAAGTTATGGATGTTTTGTTTCGGTTTAACGATTGGAACATGGCACCTTCTCCATTAATCAACGGACCAAAATCTCGAGCATAATCACCGAGGAAAGGATCTTCAATTTTGATGACTTCTGCGCCGAAGTCAGCTAGTACCATCGTTGCAAAGGGTCCTGGTAATAAACGGGTTAAGTCAAGAACGCGTATATTTTGTAATGGCAATGGAAATCTTTCCTTTCTATTAAAATATTTATAAATTAGCTTTAGGTTCTTTTTTGTTAAATTAGGGATAAAGCTTAGTATAAATTTTTAATATTTATAAAAGTTGATTAACCATAACTTTTAAAATTCATACTCTTTCCTCCTTAAGAAAATCGAATTATCTAACGATGCGCAATAAATAATCTGTAACCGCTTCCAAAAAGTTCGGAATTGATTTGCTTTTTGGAAAATCATACCATTGACTTACCCAATTCATTGCACCAAGTAAGAGATTGCGGGCAATTTTTACATCTTCTTTTGGAAGGGAGAAAAGCTTTTGTTCTACTCCTTCGTGTATTACTTCATCATAAATCTGTGCATACTTTTCTCTCAGGCGAAAAATTTCTTCTTGTTGCTCGGTTGAGAAAATGTCGTCAGGTTTTACCATGAGTTTGAAGCCGGATTGATTACGTATTAAATCGTGTAAATGTTGTTGGATCATTTTCTTTAACTTGTTGATTGGGGATTCTGAGGAGTTTCGAAGTTTTTTTGCTTTACTAATCCCTTCGTTTAAAAGGATGATTTGACTTTCGTATACTAGCTCTTGTTTATCTTTAAAATAATAATATAGGGCTCCTTTCGTCATTAATAAATGGGAAGCAATCTCTTCCATTGTCGTACCGTGATAACCTTTATCTTCTAAAAGTGTTAAGGCTGATTGTAGGATTTCTTCTTTCTTTTTTTGCTTCTTTTTCTTTCGCAGAGACATAAGGAACCCTCCTCTTTGAAAGCGTTTTCTTAAAAAGAATTGTAAAGGTTTAAAATTTGAATGTCAAGTTAAAATTTAAATTATTTTATTTATCCTTATTCTCTTAATGGTACAATGAGGGGAGAAGCAATAGGCTATAGGCGGTAATTAGTTTGAAGGTTTTATTATCGTTCAAAGTAAAAGGGTATTTGTAAAGGAGGAAAGGTTATGTTTGTTTATACGGCTGAAGAAATAGCCCAAATCGATCGAGAAGCTGAGGAAAAAGGTTTCCCTCTCTTTACGTTGATGGAAAATGCTGGTCGCAGCCTTTTTGAACATATTCGTAGAATCGTCCATCCAGACCAGTCCTTAGGTATTTTATGTGGTCGAGGGAACAATGGTGGTGATGGCATCGTACTTGCTCGTTACTTACAAAATGAAGGTTACGAGGTGGAGTTAATTTTTCCACTTGGTGAACCGAAGTCGTCGGTAGCAAAAGCTCATTTGACTTATTATCGATCCTTGGGCTATTCAATCTCACCTTGGGATAAGCGGAAATCCTATGATTATATTGTAGATGCTTTACTAGGGGTAGGGGCACGTCTTCCCTTACGTTCGGATGTTGCTGAGGTTGTTGATTGGGCGAATAGTTTAGCGAGTGTACGTATCGCCATCGATTTACCGACAGGGGTTTTAGCAAATAGTGGGGAAGTTTCAAAGAGGAAAGGACTAGGGTCTCCTTTTCGGGCGGATTACACCTTCTTGCTTCATGGCTTTAAACCATCTCGTTTTCTAGCGCCAGCATCCTCTTATTACGGGTCAGTGGATGTATTATCGATTGGTTTACCCCAACGTGGAAAGATCAAACTTTTAAAGGAAAAGGAAATAAGGAAGAACTTGCCTAAGAGACCGAGCGATGGTCATAAAGGAACCTTTGGGACAGGTTTGCTTATTGCCGGTACAAAGGAGATGCCAGGAAGCGTCACTTTAAGTGCTATCGGCGCTATTCGTTCTGGTTTAGGAAAACTTATTGTAGCAACGGAAAAGGAGGCAGTCCCTATTGTAGCTAGCCATGTACCAGAGGCTACTTTTTTACCTGATGGTCTCAAACGAATTGCTGAAGGTCATTTACCAGAGAAAGTAAAGGCTGTCGGAATTGGACCGGGATTAGTTGATCAAGCTTTAATAGAGAAAGCCTTAGCGCAATTGTTTACCCTTCCGATTCCTATCGTCCTAGATGCAGGGGCACTTACGAAGAGAGATTCATACGAGGCTAAGGGACCAGTAATTTTAACACCTCATCCTGGTGAGTTCAGCCGTATGACAGGATATTCGACGGCTAAGATAGCTGAGGATCGTATCGCTTTGGCTAAGGCCTATGCTGAAATGAAAGGTGTGACGATTGTTTTAAAAGGCTCTTATACAGTTATAGCCTTTCCTGATGGAGAGGTATTTCTGAATGAGACGGGGAATACTGGTCTTTCTAAGGGAGGGAGTGGGGATGTATTAACAGGTATGCTAACGAGCTTTTTATCCTATGATTCCTCGGTAAAACGGGCAGTCACTCGGGCGGTTTATCTTCATGGTCTCTGTGCAGAACAATGGGCTCAAACGAAGGCGGAAGGTACGATGACTGCTAGCGATTTTTCCTATCTCCTTCCGCAAGTAATGAAGAAAATAGAGGATATGGAGTCTAATGATTTACGGTAACAGGAGAAAGAAGGACATTTTTTAGAAAGTTTCGGAAAAAGTCATACAAAAATCCAATTCTAGTGGTATAATAAAGACGAAATTTTTTAATAAAACTTGTACTAGCCTTATTAGATTTGTTATCTTTAGATGAAGTGTAGATTAGTAAAGCTTATGCTAGTGTAAAGGAAGAGTTATAGGAGAAGTTCTATTTTCCTATAATTTTAAAGGAGTGAATGGAAGTTGCGTAAAGGTATCGTAGTGATTGGATTGAGTCTTTTGCTTGTCGCTTGTCAATCGACGGCCCAAGAGGAAGTGGAAGAGAAGACAAAGAAAGTTTCAGAAGTTGAAACCCATGTAGCGCAGGAAGAGGCAGAAGAGCAGGTAGACCAAGAAAAAGAAACGGAATCGAAGGAAGAAGTAGTAGAAGAGCCGGCTCCAAAGGCTAAGTCAGCGGAACCGAAAGCAAGATCAGCTGTAAAGGAAAAAGAAGAAACGAGTAAGTGGCAGAAACCGAATAAAATTGATGATATGGACCATTTAGAGCAGGTACACCTAGCTTATGACATTTTAGAAGCTCAAGTGAACAAAGACTATGCTTTTTTGAAAGACATCGCTTCGAATGAAATGAAAGTCGATGAAAGTAAGAATCGTTTAATTTTCGATGGCTTTGCACTAGACTTCTTTACTGAAGAGGACTTAGGCGACATTGAATACCGTTTTACCCATGAGGATGAAGGAAAGCTATATGTCGGTCTTGCATCTGTAGACTATGAAAAAGAGTCGAGTTTTGTTTTAGAGTTTCAATTTATCGAAGAAGAGAGTCGTTGGAAGTTGGCTTATTTAGATATGAATAAATAAATGTGAATGAGGGATGCTTTCGTTTGAGCATCCCTTTTTTCGACCGTTTTGTAAGCGCTTAATCAAAAAGTTAGAAATTTCACTTTGGATATAGTAAGCTAAAGTTATCTTAATGATTCAGTAAGGAGGGTACATAAGTTGGAAGAAATCACCCATGCAATTCAGGATGACTATGCAGATGAGTTTTCTTGGTGTTATGGTTGTGGTCGTTTAAATGAGTCCGGCTTACATGTTAGAACAGGTTGGGATGGCGATAAGACAGTCGCTTACTTTGAACCTTGGGAAGATCATATCGCAATACCTGGTTTCGTCTATGGAGGTTTGATTGCTTCCGTAGTCGATTGTCACGGTACAGGATCTGCTGCATTGGCTTTGCATCGAAAGAATGGTCATGAACCAGGGGATGGTGTTGATGCACCACGTTTTGTTACCGCTTCTCTTCATGTCGATTTTCTAAAACCGACTCCCCATGGCGCTCGGCTAAAAATCGTCGGTGAAGTTGAAGAAGTTCATCCGAAGCGCTTCGTCGTGCGTTCGGAGGTTATCGCTGATGGTGAAGTTCGGGCAAAGGGAGAAGTAGTAGCGGTTGTAGCTCCGGCTACGTTTAGTCAATCTAATCAATAATTTTGAACAAGTTTATGCTAGAAAGAGTAATTAAACAAAGAGACCTCAAAAAGTTGGTAGTATAACCAAAAAAGGATGGTTCCTTATTTTAGGATCCATCCTTTTTTTGCACTATGATAAAAACATAGACTATATAAAGCTTTTTAATAAAATTGTTAAGAAAAATTGAAAGGTGGCAGAAAAAGTTAATAATTTACAGGTAAATAAGTAGTAAAAAAGTATGAGAAAAGTTATATTTAAAGCTAGATAACAAGTGAGTTCGTCTTTCATATCGGGCGCTAGGAGGAAGAAAATGAAGTTAAGTAGAAAAATAACCTTATCTTTTATGACTTTAATTGTATTCATTTTACTTATTAGTTTATTAGCAATCGGTTATTTATGGAAAAATAATCATTACAGTAAAGAAATTTCTCAAACCAAGGAAGTAGTCTTAGCCTATGATGATGTGGCTTTCCAAGCCGTTCGAGCGAATGCTGCTATCCGTGGGTATATGATGTTCCAAGAACCGTTTATGTATGACAACCATTATAAAATTCGTGAAGCGTTGCACGAAACAATTGAAGACTTAGAGGCTTTAGGCGTCGTTGATTCGGATTTCGAACAGTTTTTATCGAATCTAGAGGCCTGGGAAGGAGCAATTGATGAGGAAATTATTCCTTTAATTGAAGAGGGGGTGTCCCACGAGACTTTACAGGAGGTTTCCGGACCAATTTTAGGAGAAGGTTCACAGGCTTTAGTCAGTTTTGCCAAAGAAATGGCTAACGAGCATAATGAGAGAATTATCGCCGATTTCGATGAACTATTACAAAAAAATAAACAGATGATCATTATCATCGGCCTCGTTGCCCTTATCGCTTTATCGGTTTCGATTGTTCTCGCCTTAACTTTCGGTCGTCACTTACGTCTTTCAATTACCCAGATTATCGAGAAGCTGAATGAATTTTCTTCAGGGAATTTCAAGGTGAAGCTCGCTTTAGATTCAAAGGATGAGTTTGGTGAGCTTGCGGAATCCTTTAACCATATGACTGAAAGCCTGGAGAATACAATCCGCGAAGTAGGCGATGCAGCGATTGAAGTAGCGACGAAGTCAGAACAATTCAGTACGAATAGCGCAGAAGTAAGTGGTGCAACCGCTGGAATCACTCGCTCGATTGTACAAATCTCTGACGGGATGGAGGAGCAACGGATGGCGACGGATGAAGTTCATCGTCTTGCTTCCTTTAACATGGAAAATGTCGAAAAGACCCTGCATACGATTCAAGAAATGGTAGAGGGCGTCGAACATGCCGATGAAGTTTCGACCAAGGGCTCCCAGGAAGTTGCTGCGGTGACGGAACAAATGTCCTTAATGCTGAAAAATTCCGAGCAAATTACGAATGAAATTTTTGAATTAAATAGAGAAATTAAGACGATTACCGAAAGCATCGGCTCGATCAAAGAGATTGCTGAACAGACTAACCTCCTCGCCCTGAATGCCTCTATTGAAGCGGCCCGGGCCGGGGAAAGTGGGAAGGGCTTCGCTGTCGTAGCGAATGAAGTCCGGAATCTAGCCGAGGCTTCGAACGATACCTCTATCATGATCGAAAAGGTTATCCAGGCTATCTCGGAAAAAATGGATGCCACTGTTGAGCTTATTACAGCCAATGATAACACAGTCCGTGAAAGTCAAGCTAAAGTCGAAGAGAACGGTGAAATGTTCAGCGAAATCCGACAGTCTATCTCTACCGTTCGGGACCAAGCGAACGATATGAATGAAAAAATCGAGACCGTCTTCGGTAATATTAAAAACCTTGTCCAACGAATTCAGCAAGCAAGCGACATCTCTAGGCAGACTAGCGAAGAATCGCAAAATATCGTTGCTTCCGCCGAAGAACAAAGTGCTGCCATGGTAGAGATCGCCGACGCTTCCGTGGAGCTTTCCGAACTGGCGAAGGA
>CALJVC010000031.1 GCA_937974845.1 uncultured Pseudogracilibacillus sp.
AAGATCTAGCTGCTTTTGTAAGAACTCGGCTTTTTCCTTTTTATTAATAATAAAGTAAAAAAGAAGGTGGCTAACAATGACATTAAAATATAATGAAAATACTTTCGAAGTTACAATAGATAAGCTTAACGATCGTGGGGTAGGTATGACTTCCATTCGAAGGGAAAACAAACGTGGTAAGGTAAAAAAGGAGAAGATAACTATACCTTACACTTTACCAGGTGAAGAAGTAAAAGCGACATTACTTCCACCCTATAAGAAAAAAGTAGCCCGTCTTGATGAAATAAAACAGGCCCATCCAGATCGGATTGAGCCGGCTTGCCCACATTTCGGTCGTTGTGGTGGTTGCACCTGGCAACATTGGCCTTACGAAGCACAACTCAATCAAAAAACATCAATGGTGAAAAACTACATTGAAGAGAAGGGCTTCAATCCTGATTTAGTCAAGGATACGATCCCAGCGGAAAGTGAATGGAATTATCGAAACAAGATGGAGTTTACTTTTGCGCCGGACGGATCGCTCGGTTTACACGAGCTCTTTAATTACCGTCAGATTATTCCCTTAGAAACTTGTTTAATCGCTAGTCAGCCAATTGTCGACGTCACCCTAGAAATTGCTAACTGGGTAAAACGCCATCGTATATCTGGTTACGATAAGGAAAAACATGAAGGAACGATGCGACATGTCCTCGTCCGGCACTCTCGTTCAACAGACGAAATGCTCGTGGCTATTTTTGCAACGGAGTCTGCTCCCGAAAAAGTCAAGGAGCTTATTGCAAGCTTTGAGGAAAAATTTCCTAATGTCAAAGGCTTGCTATGGATAAAAAATACGAACCTCGCCGATAGTGTGCAGGCCGATGAAGAGGAGCTATTACTAGGAAGGGACTATATTTTCGATACCTTAGCAGGGTTTCGCTACCGTTTATGGTGGGATACCTTCTTCCAGACGAACCCGGTCCAGGCAGAAAAGCTCGTCGAACTAGCAATTGAAATGGCAAAGCCAAAAGCTGATGAGAAAATGATTGACTTATTTTGTGGTGTTGGAACCTTTTCTTTACCCTTTGCTAAACATGTTAAGGAGCTAGCCGGAATTGAAATCGTCGATACATCGATTCAGTCAGCCCGTCGTAATGCCAAGGACAACGATATCGATAACACTCTATTTTATACGAGTGACGCCCGCCGTGGCTTAGCTAAAGTCGTCGAAAGCTTTGGTATTCCTAACTTATTTTTACTCGATCCCCCTCGTTCTGGTGCAGGTGGAAAAGTAATGCGCCGAATCGGACGGGCACAACCTGATCGAGTCGTTTACGTATCATGCAATCCGAAATCCTTTGCCGAAGATATCAAAGAATTGGCTCAATTTGGTTACCGATTAGAACAAGTTCAGCCCGTTGACTTATTTCCTCAGACCTACCATGT
>CALJVC010000032.1 GCA_937974845.1 uncultured Pseudogracilibacillus sp.
AAAAAAACATTATTACCCGCGGGTCCTTTACACGGACGCGTAATTGTAACTAACTCTTTTCTCGATTGAAATCCTAAGTCAAAAACAGCGGGGGTCGGCATTGGGATGGATTACTCCTCTTTATCTAGCCCCTTCTGGTCCGACTTGGAAAATACTTTGTGCAAATCCATGGCTTATTCCTCTTTTTCTCCAGTCTCTTCTGGTGCGAAAATTACACCACACACGATACGGTCTCCCGAATCTCCGGCGGGCTGAGATACGTAATCGTCAGGATCAGCGTGAATAACTAACGACGTCCCAGCTTTATTCTTTAGTGAATTTGGCTTTCCTTCTTGTAGTGTCACTCGATCATTTTTCACTGTCACTTTCACTGTTCCGTCTTCATCCACTTCAATATTTTCTAAGTCACCGGCATGGGGGCCTTCTGGATGGTCGAAACCGTGCTGTTTATTTGTCGGGTTAAAATGTCCACCTGCTGATTCAAAGCTTGGTGCCTCACATACTCCCTTTTCATGAATATGAAAGCCATGTACACCCGGTTGTAAATGATGCGCATCTACTTCAATAACAACCTCGCCACCCTTTTCTGTCAATGTTGCAACACCTACCCCGACACCATCTTTATTAATTAATTCGACTTCAAATTCTTCTACTTCCGCATGAACTTCCTGGTCTTCTACCTTCTCTTGTGACATCGCTTCATCTCCGAAACGCTCACCTTCAATCGTGTCTTGTTGGCTTTCAAGATCACCCTCAAACTCCGGTTCCTCAACTTTATCTTTACAGCCAACTAATATAAACGCACTAATTAACGAGAGATATAAAGCTTGTTTCATCTTACCGCCTCCAAAAACTTTTCTAATAGTAGCTTGTACAAAAAATGGAATTTTAAACAAACACGATATTAATTCATTTACAGTAATCTCTGCCGATAATTATAGTATTACTTTATTTAGAAAAACCCTTCGTTACTGAAGGCGAAAAGTTCTATCTAGGAGGGGAATAAATGCTGAAACGTGTACTCAAGCAAATTGGGAATGTGGTTTCAAAGGCAAATAGTTTTCAAGTAGTTAAAGAAGTTGCACCGAATCAAATAGGCGTCTACATCATGTCCCTAAAAGGAAAAGTAATGTATGTAGGCAGAGCAATCGAAGATCGTCCAGGACAAAGTACAAAAGGCTTACGAAAAAGATTGCTAGAGCACTGGAGAGGAGCTGCAAATTGTAAACCAGAGCTCTTTCAATATCGAGAACAGTTAACCGTACGCCTGCGCATTTGTAAAACAGTAGAAGAAGCGAAGAAATTAGAAGCTGAATTAATTAGAAGGTATAACACCGTGGAAGAAGGATGGAATCTTCGCTATGAGGATTAAAGAGTAAAAGATCATTATCAACAACAAAACTGTTATAAAGCTGTAAAACAAAATCAATCCTTTAATATCACCTAAAGACTGATACTCTTAAATAGAACGTATTTAATAAGTAAAGAACAATTCTATGGAAAAAATGAAGGGATGCATTTAAACAGAATTAAAAGCGGAGTAATCTTTTATCGGCTTTATATAAAGCCGATAAAAGAGAAAATATAAAGTAATGGTTTCTGAACATTCGACTAAAAACATATTTAGAACAATCAATATAAAAGACATTCCGTCTTCTATTCATTTCTAAACTAAATGATTATTAAAAGCCACTACACCTCTCTCGCCACTTCTTCATCTAGGATTCGCTTCCGTTCTTTCCAGTCTGGCATGAGGAGTTGCAAGTTTCGGAAAAAGTGATAGTCATGATCGGGAAACTTCGTATGCAACAATTCGTGCAAGACGACGTAGTCAATACAAAAGCGTGGTGCAATAATTAAGTCGTTGTTTAAAATAATTTTATTCGAATGAGGTAAATAGCTACCCCAACGACGCTTCATTTGTCTCCTTCCAATACTTGGTAAAGGGATATCGAAGACTTTCACTTTTTCATACATTCGCTCCAATGCTTCTTGAAAAATAACCTTCCTACGTTGGTCATACCAGTCGTGTAGTAAGTGTTTCTTTTTCGTGAAATCGGTAGGATCCTTGACATACATCTCTATCGTCCCTCGGAAAAAACGGACATACTCATCCTCCGCTTCGTTCACTTTTAAACGATATTGTCTACCTAAATAACGAAAAGTCTCACCGGTCACGTATTCACGAGGTAGCTTTTTAAAAGGGGCAGTCCGTTCAAAATAATTAAGCTTTGAAAGGATCCACTGCCCCTTAGACTCGACGAAAGCTTTCACCTCATCGACAGTAACTTGCTCATTCGCCGAAACGGAAATCGTTTGATTAGGATGTACTGCTAGATTGATATGTTTTACATCTTTTCTGATTAATTGAAACTGGATTTGTCGGTTTCCATAAAGTACTGTTAATTCCATCGTTAAAACCTCTGCCTTGCGATTTCTTGAATTTTATGATTGATACGATCAATCGTATCCCAGTCTAAACCGAGCCCGTACTTCTCACTATATTCATACAATAGTTCTTCAATAGCGAGTTCTAGACGATTTTTCACGTCTTCGTTATCGTGCCAGTCAACTTTGATCTCTTGTTTGATTGCTTCTTCTATATCTAAGGAAGCTTCGGCCAAGGTTTCTTCTATCTTTCCATCATGATTAGTCTCATAATCTACCGACTCATCCCTTAATGTATCGCACAATGTTCCATAAAAAGCTCGGGCATCATAATTATGCTTGATATGTTCAGGATAGCCATAGATATCCTTAGCCTCTTCAAAATCTTCCGCATGTTGATACATCAATTCTAAATACTCTCTTTCGGAAATGCGTTTTTCCTTATATTTATTGAAAGTCTCTTCGATCATTTCGGAGAACTTTTTATAGTAGGCTGGATTCTTACCTTCCCGGTCGGAAATTCGTTGGGTAATCCGGCTTCGAATCGCATCAGCCCGAGAAGCGTCCCCTTCTAAGTATTCAATTTCTCGTAAAAGGTCACTTTGATCTGTAATATTGACTCGCTTTGTAATTCTTACCGGCTCTTTACTCGTTATGTCGCTGTCAATTATTTGTTGCATTTTTGGATCTAGTTCGCTCATATCGACCGTATCTCCATAACGAAGACGGACGGACTTACGTAATTCTTTATAAAACTTTAGCTCTTTTTCAATTTGTTCAATCTCATCTTCCATTGCGTTATACACGTGAAACGAACTAATCGCTAACTTAAGAGCCCTTTCAACTTTCGTTAACTTTCGATAAAAATCTTCACGAATTTTTTGATCAGCTAAATATAGTTCATAAGCTTCTAAATCATCTCGATCTTCTACATCTTTAAAGCGGTCAACTAAATGACTATAGGCCTCACGTAATTCGCCGCTAATTTCAAGCGAATCGAAAAGGGTACCTTCTAAATCTTCCGGATCGAAATTCTCCAAGCCACCGCCAGAATAAACGTTCATTGCTGCATTTAACTCTTGTAAAAGGCCACGGAAGTCGATAATTAGACCTCTATCTTTATTTTCATATAGTCGATTCACCCGGGCAATCGCCTGGAGTAAGTTATGTTCTTTCAACGGCTTATCGACATATAGTACCGTCGCTCGAGGCGCATCAAAACCTGTTAGCAACTTATCGACTACAATCAAAATATCAATGTCACCATGAATAAATTGATCTTTAATCGTCGCTTCATACGTCGCTTCATCTCCATATTTCTGCATCATATCGTTCCAAAAGCGTTGCACGATATAGCGATTTTCCTTCGATATATCATCGTGTCCTTCCCGAGTATCCGGTGAAGAAATGATTACTTTCGCTTTAATGCCACCATAGAACTCGAACATCTCTAAATAACGAACCGCATCAGCTTTACTACTCGTTGCAAGCATCGCATTTAGTGGGGTGTTTTTTAACATTTTATTGTAATGTTCGATAATCCAAAGCGTAATCAGCTGGATGCGACGTTTAGAAGAGGCGACTCTTTGCAAGGTGCTCCAGCGTTTCTTTACTGCTTCTTTTTGCTCTCGGGTAAGACCTAGGGTAATCATTTCTAAATTACGGTCAATTACAGCTTGATCGACTTCTTGCTCGACCATTAATCCCTCATAGTATAAAGGTAAAATCGTTTTATCTCTTACGGCATCCGCAATCGTATACGTATGAATCAAATCACCAAATTTCATCATCGTATTTTTCTCTTCTTTCATTAAAGGCGTTCCCGTAAAACCTAAATACGAAGCATTCGGGAAAATTTGGCGCATTTTATTATGAAGCTTCCCGTATTGGGTTCGGTGGGACTCATCCACTAGAATAAAAATATCTCGAGACAAAATCGGCTCTTGATGATCTGCCGCCGTTTCAAATTTATTGACAATCGTTGTAATAACGTCTGCGCTATTATCATTAATTAGCTTTACAAGATGTCTGCCAGTCCTCGCCTGACTCGGACGTTGACGTGTATGTTGGAAGGTTTGGTAAATTTGATTATCTAAATCGACTCGGTCAGTTACGACAATGACCTTCGGAAATACATCCCTCAAGGCATGAAAGACATATTTCGAAAACATAACCATCGTAAGGGACTTTCCGCTTCCTTGCGTATGCCAAATCGTTCCAGACTTCCGCCGACCTTGCTCGTCAAACTGGCTAACCCGCTCAATAATGGCCTTCACTCCAAAGTATTGTTGATAGCGGGCGATCTTTTTTACATTGTGATCGAACACGATGAAGTGCTGGATTAAATCCTTTAGACGATCTCGATGGAATAAAGAAACGATATCCTCATCTTGCTTCGTTACCTTACGATTAGTAATCGCTTGATCTAAAATTTCAGCCTGCCACTGGACCGCTTCCTCCCGCCAGGCCGCCCAAAACTTCTCCGGCGTTCCACAGGTCGCATATCTTGCATCGGCTCGATTCGTCGCCATCACAATTTGTACGAATTTAAATAGGTGCGGCGCATAGCCTGGCTTTTGATTCCGGATCATTTGACTAATTGCTTGGCTTACCGGTACCGACGAGCGCTTATTTTCAATAACTACAAGAGGAATCCCATTAATAAAGAGTACGATATCCGGATAAATATGCTTATTACTCCGCTCCCGCTCGACTTTGAACTCTTCCGTTACATGAAAGACGTTGTTATCGAAGTTCTCCCAGTCGATAAAATGAATATTAAAGGACCGGCGATTCCCATCGATTGTGAATTCCTCATAACTTCGCCCAAGCATTAAAAGGTCGTAAATCTTCTCACTTGCTTGTACAAGACCCTCAGTCAAAGGGATATCTAGATCTTGCACTGCTTTATCTAAGTTATGATCGGAAAAAGAATATAACTCTCCCTTATATTCATACTTATTTATTTTTTCCAGCTGCTGCCGTAATACTTTTGTCAGTACGGGATTGTAAAAGTTATCCCGTAAACTCGTTGCCTCCTCAGGAGAAAGATATTTATACCCGAGGTGTTGTAATAAGTCTAGTGCTGGCAATTGACTTGATGCTCTTTCTGATTGTCTTGGTTTACTCAAGCTCCTCCACCTCCCCAACCCGAACGATTCCAGTTAACAAGAGTTGCATTAAACCTTTTTTCTGTTCTTTTAAGAGTTCAACTTCTTGTTTAAGTAATTTTAACTCTTTATTGATGCTAGTATAGTTTCATGGACACATCTTAGTTAAGTCATTACAATCAATCT
>CALJVC010000033.1 GCA_937974845.1 uncultured Pseudogracilibacillus sp.
TCAATACCTCTAATTTTTTTAAGTCAAAAAAGACATAAAAAAACTGTACGGATTTACTCCGTACAGTTTTCCTTTAAGGTCGCTTCTTACTTGGACGAAGCTGCTCCTCCGCCCGTTCGATGGCACGCTTCACCATGTTGCCCGCGTCCTTAGACTTAATACCGCCCCAACCTTCCCTTTGCACCGTGTCGTAAAATCCTAATTCCTTGGCAATTTCTTCTTTCAATTGCTCAGACATCACTTTGTCTCGTCTTGCCATGAAAGACCTCTCCCTTCTGCCATAAGATCTTTACGACACCTTTAGTATGTGAAAAATAGCGCTGATGATTCTGTTACTTTTTAACACGATTACTTTTAATCAATAACGAAATGATAAAAACAAGCAGATTGTTGATAACTCAATAAAACAAAAAATGAAGCTCTATTATGAGCTTCATTTTTTGGCTGAATTTTGTATCAGCCTCTTCATAAAACTGTCTATTATTTATCGTCTAAAAACTTAATCTCCACTGTCTCTGTTAATACGTCTGCATAACTGTACGATACACGCTCGAAGGCATTTTCATCTTTGTCTAGCTCGACAACAAAAACCGAAGGATACGTCTCTGCCAATACTCCGGAACGACTAATCGTCCGGCGACGTCCTCCATTCGCTGTTAGTCTAAGGCGTTTTCCAATCTGCTCCTCTAGACCTTGCTTAATTTCTCTTATTGTTTTCACTAGGACCCACCTCACTGTAATGTATTATAGCACAGGCCCAAATATAAGTCAAATAAAATTTCTATTATATCAGTATTATATGAATTGTCAATAAATAAACCATGACACTTTTACACAGTCTGTAAGGCCGCCGCTAAACGAGCAAAGTCCTCCAGGCTCAACGATTCCGCCCGCCGACTAGGGTCAATTTCTGCCTTTTCTAAAGCCTCGAGAACCTGATGCCGTTCCAACCGTGATGTAAAAAAGCCCATTAAATTGTTTCGAATTGTTTTACGTCGATGGGCAAAGCTCGCCTGTACGACGTCGAAAAAGAAGGATTCGTCTTCTACATGAACCGGAGGCGATGGTCGACGTCTTAAGGTAAGGACGCTTGAAGTAACCTTAGGCTGAGGAATAAAGACGGTTTTCGGTACATCCATCACTATCTTCGGCTCGGTATAATACTGAACAGCAATCGATAAGGAACCGTAAGCCTTCGTATTCGGTTTTGCCTGCATTCGTTCAGCTACTTCTTTTTGTAGCATAATAGTAATATGTTCAATCGAAGGGCTCGTCTGTAATACGTGCATTAAAATCGGAGTCGTTACATAATAGGGTAAATTTGCAACGAGATGAATTTTTTCACAGCTTGCCATATAGCTTGCAATATCCGCTTCCAAATCAACGGTTAAAATATCCCGATGAAGCACCTTTACATTTCCATAAGGGGCTAAGGTTTCCGATAAAATCGGTAGAAGACGTTGATCAATTTCATAAGCGAGCACTTGTTTTGCTTTTAAGGCAAGTTGTTCGGTCAAAGAACCAATCCCAGGACCAACCTCGATGACCCCAATCGTTTCGTCAATTTCGGCATGGGATACGATTTGATGCAAAATATTTAAATCGATTAAAAAATTTTGTCCTAAGCTTTTTTTAAAGGAGAAATCGTAAGCTTGTAAAATTTCTTTTGTTCTATGCGGGGTAGCGATAAAAGCTTTAGTCATGTTCCTTCCCTCTTTCTAGTATATGTAACATCGCCTCTTGTAATTCATCCTTTGTAATATTAAATACATGCAGTCGTTGGAGTAGTTGTTTACCATTCGTATACCCGATATGGAGAAGTTCCCCCAAACGTTCCCGTCTTTCTTTCGCCTCCGGAGCTCCAATTAATTTATAGGCTAGTAAGTCTTCCTTTGTAATATCGGAAACGTAGTCGTTTTCCATCGTTTGCACATTTCTCAGGGCCTCCTGAATCGCCGTCACATCCGCATGTTCAATACCTAAACTGGCTCCTGCTCTCGGTGACTGGGCCTTCCGCCGTGAAATATATGCGTGCTTACAGCCTGGTACGGAGGCATCGATTCTCCGTCGTAACCATTCGCCTGGATAATCGGGATCTGTAAAGACGATAACTCCCCGCTTCCTTTGGGCGAGCCTTATTTGCTCTAAAGTTTCATCACGTAAACCTAAACCCTGGGTTTCAATCGTATCGGCCTCGACCGCTTGTTTAACTTTATGGCTATCGTTCTTCCCTTCTACTACAATCACTTCTCTAATCTTCATATCAATTCCTCTTTTATCGGTAAAATTATCTTCTTTCTAACGTTTCACTATCTTCTATCATATACTAAACGAATAAAAATAAAAAACACTCCCGCCCTATAGGCTAGGAGTGTAAAAGCTCTATTCTAAAATTTTTACCTTGACTGTTCGACGACCCCAATGTTCCGCAGCATAGGCCTCTGAAGGTAATAAGACGTCAATACGGTTTCCTTTAATCGCTCCACCAGTATCACCAGCAATAGCTACACCGTAACCTTCAACCCACACTTTTGAACCTAAAGGGATAACGTTAGGGTCCACCGAGATAACTTTAAGGTTAGGATTTTTCCGGACATCGATACCTGTTGCAGTAATTCCAGAACATCCAGTACAATCCCTACCATAGCCAGTCGCCTCCATCGTTAAAACCTTTCCACCGCCGTCGGGCATGCCAGTAGCAGTGGTTGAAGCGACTTCCTTAGTACCAACTTTTACGATTTCCTTCACAGCTTCCTCTAGAACTTCTTCTTTCAGAAGCTTTCGGTCTACTTCCTTACCATTCTCTGTTGTAATTTTATACGTTACTTTAGCTCGACCTTCTTGACCTTCTTGAACGACTTTCTTCTTACCCTTTTCTAACGAAGCATCCTTTTGCTCCTCTACGGTATAAGGGATAACCTCTTCTACTTCTTTTTCCTTTTCTACTACTCTCGTAATACGAACCTTCGTATCTTTCGTAATTACTTGATCGAGCTTTGGTGAAACTTTATCTAGTTTATTTAAGGTAATTCCTGCCTCATCTAAAAATTGTTCTACGGTTTGAGTAACCGTCCAAAACTCCATCTTATCCTTTCCATCTTGCACATCTATTTGAAAGGCTTTTTGTACATCTATTGTCATGTTCGATTCAATTTCTGCATCTTCAGCAAAGTTACTCACATCATGTTCCGATAAGTCTAAGTCAATAGAACGGAAAAATTCTCCAACCGTATCTTCGGTCGTATAATATACTTCCGATTTACCATCGACATTGACATGAACTTTTTCTGCCTGCTTGTATTGAATCTCCATCCCGTCTTTTAATCTTGTGTCTTGATCATGTGATAAATAATCGTGTTCTCCAACTTGGATACCTGCCTCATCCAAAAGATCTGCAACGGTTTTTCCATGGGTTTTAATTGTTTCTTCTGTATTATCCTGGGCTAAAGTTACCCTCACCTTCGTTGCATCAAAGACAAGCCAGGCCGAGAACAACGTCACCATTACCGCAGTGATAAAGGAATAACCCTTTTTAGACTTTACTGCCAGTAATGGCTTAAATAAATTCCTCATTATCTTGCCTCCTCATACTTTTCCCATTATAGAAATCATCCACAAGTATGTCAAAATCAAATCGATTACGGGACTTTTACAATTCCTTTACATTTAATTCCCATAAATTCCCTCCTGTAACAATAGTCATTATCAATAAAAAAGCAGGATAGGTGTTAGCCTATCCTGCTGCTATTCTTTATTATGCCCATAGATTAGTCATTTATACGATAAATAGTTAACGCATTTTCGGTCGTTACACGACATATTTCTTCATACGTCATCCCTCGTAACTCAGCAATCGTTTCAGCAACTTTTGTCACATAAGCCGGCTCATTACGTTTCCCTCGGTATGGGTGGGGAGCTAAATAAGGGGCATCTGTCTCAATTAATAGTCGATCTAATGGAATATGTTTTGCGACTTCCTTTGCTTCCGGAGCATTTTTAAAAGTTACTGGTCCAGCAAGGGAAAGGTAGAAGTTCATGTCGAGAAAGGGTTGTATTTGTTCTACCGTTCCACTATAACAATGCATAATTCCACCGACTTCCCCTGCCTTTTCCTCCTGTAAAATTCGTAAAACATCCTCCGTCGCCTCACGGTTATGAATAATAATCGGTAAATTCACTTCCTTAGCTAGGCGAATTTGTGTACGGAACACCTTTTCCTGAACATCTTTAGGAGAAGTATCCCAATGATAGTCGAGCCCCATTTCACCAAGGGCGACTACTTTAGGGTGTTGGCTAAGCTCCTTAAGATAATCGTAATGATGTGCACGATAATCAATTGCGTCGACGGGATGCCAACCTACCGATGCATAAATCCCTTCATGGGCTTCTGCAATTTCTAAAGCTAAGGGAATCGTCTCATCGTCAAAACCTACAACAACCATTCGAGTAACGCCTTGTTCGAAGGCTCTAGCAATCACTTCCTCCCGGTCCTCCATAAAATGCCGGGCATTTAAATGAACATGGGTATCGAATAACAAGCCACTCTCTCCCTTCCTTATATAAAGAAGAAAGGCCGGCCCGCTAGGAGCGAACACGACCCTTCCCAATTTATTTTACAATTGAACCATTTGGTAAATCCTTAGCGACCGTAGCAAGGGCTAAACTACCGTCCGGTCCCTCACCCGATAAAATCATTCCTTCGGACATTTCACCACGTAACTTAACTGGTTTTAAGTTAACGACACAGATAATTTTTTGACCGATTAATTCTTGAGGTTCATAGTACTCGGCAATTCCAGAAACGATTTGCCGTTTCTCCTCACCTAAATCTACTTGTAACTTTAGTAGTTTATCGGCATTTTTCATCTTACTAGCCTGAACAATTTCCCCTACCCGTAGATCTAATTTAGAAAAGTCTTCGTAGACGATTTCTTCTTTTGTTTCTAATTTTGTATCCTTCTTCGGTGGAGTCATCAAGCCTTTAATTTTAGCGACCTCTTCTTCCATATCTAATCTAGGGAAAATAGGAGCACCTTTTTCCACCTTTGTTCCGGCCTCAATTTGACCAAACTGTGCTAAACTATCCCAAGTTTGTAAGGATGTATCCGTCACGCCGAGCTGGCGGAAAATTTCCTTCGGTGCTTCAGTTAAAAAGGGTTGTAATAAAACAGCAATGATACGTAAAGATTCTGCTAAATGAGCCATGACATTACCGAGGCGATCGCGTTGCGTATCATCCTTAGCTAAAACCCATGGTTCATTTTCATCGATATATTTGTTCGTCCGACTAATTAATTCCCAAATTGAACTTAAAGCGACAGAAAATTGCATATCGTCCATGGCCTTAGTTACCTTGTCGATCGTTTCCTTCATAAAGTTTTCTAAGGAAAGGTCGACTTCTTGTTCACCAGCTTTAAAGGCCGGCATCTCCCCATCAAAGTATTGGTTAATCATTGCAACGGTACGGTTAAGAAGGTTACCTAAATCATTAGCTAAGTCATAGTTGATACGCTCAACGAAGCCTTCCGGTGTAAACACTCCGTCTTGACCAAAAGGAACTTCCCGTAATAAATAATAACGAAGGGCGTCGAGTCCGTAACGATCGATTAGTACATTCGGATCGATCACATTTCCTTTTGACTTCGACATTTTCCCGTCCTTCATAAGAATCCAGCCGTGGGCAAAAATCTTCTTCGGTAACGGTAAATCCAAGGCCATTAATATAATCGGCCAATAAATCGTATGGAAACGAACAATTTCCTTAGCCATTATGTGCACATCCGCTGGCCAATAACGGCGGAATAACGAATCGTCTTCCGTCCCGTAGCCTAAAGCGGTAATGTAGTTGGTCAAGGCGTCGATCCAAACATAAATGACATGTTTCGGATCTCCTGGTACCTTGATTCCCCAATCGAAAGTCGTTCGAGAAACGGCCAAATCCTCTAAGCCCGGTAAGAGGAAATTATTTAACATCTCATTTTTACGACTTTCCGGCTGGATAAATTCTGGATGATCTTTATAATATTGAATTAACCGGTCGGCATACTTGCTCATCCGGAAAAAGTAGGATTCTTCTTTTACTTTTTCTACATTTTTCCCACAGTCTGGACAAGTTCCTTCATCTAATTGGGTTTCTGTAAAGAAGGATTCGCAGGAAATGCAGTACCAACCTTCATATTCATCTAAATAAATATCACCTTGATCCATTAATTGTTTGAAAATTTTTTCAACGACCTTTTTGTGCCGTTCTTCGGTCGTACGAATGAAGTCATCGTTAGTGATTTTTAATTTTTTCCAAAGCTGTTGAATTTCTGTCACAATATCATCTAAATATTGCTGGGGTTCTTTCCCTTGTTCCTCTGCAGCCTTTTGAATTTTTTGTCCGTGCTCATCTGTTCCGGTTAAATAACGTACGTCGTACCCGCGCATTCTTTTATAACGGGCTATCGCATCGCCCGCAACGGTAGAGTAAGCATGTCCAATATGTAAATCTCCGCTTGGATAGTAAATCGGTGTCGTAATGTAAAAGGTCTCTTTTTTTGTACTCATTCCATTAACTCCTCTTCTATTACTATTGCTACGTACTATTGTAACGATGTTTATTAAAATAAGAAAGTATAAAGACGGTACCTAAACCTAACGAAACGAACCTGTATGTACAGTTTAGTCGAAAAGGGATTCCTTCATACGTTTAACGACTCTTAGAAACTATTGGAATTTATAGATAAAAAACCTAATAAATGACAAGGAGGAAACAATAATATATAATAGTAATAGATATATATAATATTTTTTTATTGATAGAGGCGATAGCATGCGATAATAAGCTTTTTTCGCGCGTTAATAGTTTTACATTTATTGAATAATTAGTCATTTCCTCGGGAACTTATCACTTTACAATCATTCTATTCAATGTTTTAATTACATTATAAATACAAATAATATAAACTTTTCATTTTCTCCAAGAAAATAGAGAGAGAAAAAGGAGAAAATAAGAGGAAAGGAGACATTTTTTTACAATGAAATCTACTGGCATGGTTAGAAAGGTAGACGAACTTGGTAGAGTCGTCATACCCATCGAATTAAGAAGATCCCTTGGGATCAAGGAAAAAGATGCTATTGAAATTTACATCGATGGGGATCAAATTATTTTGAAGAAGTATGTCCCAAATATGGCTTGCCATATTACAGGGGAAAACACAAAAGACAACCTTGCATTAGCGAATGGCAAGATTGTGCTTAGTCCTGAAGGGGCAAAAGAGTTAGTAGAAGAGATTAACAAACATTTCGATCTCTAAGACGAAATCGTTTATCTTCTTTTAAACTAGCCCTTTATATGTCATCTTTTATTTTTTACAAATGCTAACTTGCTTATACATCTGTGTAAGCAAGTTTTTTAATTTTATCGATCCTTTTTCACATGTAAGGCCTGGTAAATATCCCGCCGGGAACAGTGCCGGTCTTGGGCTACCTTTCTCATCGCTTCCTTATGGGATAGTCCTTCTTTCTCTTCATAGTATGCTACATGTTCAGCGATCGATAGGGTCTCCCACCAATTTCCCTCTTCGATTTCTTCCGTTTCTTTTCTTCCTTCAAGAATCAGGACACATTCACCACGAACCGGGTGTTCTTTTACCCATTCTGCTAGCTCTTGCACAGTTCCACGAAGGTATTGCTCGTACAATTTTGTTAACTCCCGGGCCAGAACAATCCGCCGTTGACTAAAATATTCCTTGAGATTACCCAAGGTCTGGATCAAGCGATGGGGAGCTTCATATAGAATCATCGTCGCCTCCTGACCCTTTAATGTTTCGAGTACTTCCTTTTGTTCCTTCGACTTTCTAGGGAGGAAACCGATAAACAAAAATTTCTCCGTCGGAAGACCGGAACCGACAAGGGCAGTCAAGGCCGCATTCGCCCCTGGTAAAACAATGACTGAAATTTCCTTAGCGATAAGCTCTTCTACTAAAGCAAAACCCGGATCCGAAATCGCTGGCATACCTGCATCGCTAACTAAGGCGATATCATTTCCCGCTAATAAGCGTTCGAGAACATAAGCACTCCGTTCCCGATGGTTATGCTCATGATAGCTTATCGTTTGGTTATCGATTGCAAAGTGATTGAGCAATTTTTTCGTACGACGGGTATCTTCAGCAAGTATAACATCGACCTCTGATAAAATTCGGACCGCCCGATAGGTCATATCTTCTAAATTACCTATCGGGGTCGGTACGAGATAAAGCTTTCCTACCTTTGTTTCGTCATAACTATTTTGTATTCTCATCCATCTGACCCTCCATCGATTCGATTAATCGTAACTTTTCTTGCCGGGTAAACGTCTTAATTTCGTACTCTCGTTTCAAAGCTTCCGACTTTGTTTTAAAACGCTCTACATACACCAGTTGAAAAGGACCACGACCCCGGGTATACTTCGCCCCTTTTCCCGCCTCATGCATACGCATCCGCCGCTCTACATCTACCGTATAGCCCGTATACAAAGTATGGTCTCGACACTGCAACATATAAACATAATGATTATTGGCCATAAATAATTTCTCGAGCCTCCTCCGTATATTCATCATCGGATCCATAAATATATAAAGGAGGTAACACCTTTAAGCCGGGCCGACCATCTCGTATTCCCTCGAGTAAAATCATGTTCGCTTCACGTCCCCTTTTCGGAAAGACGAATTGGAGCCGTTTCGGTTCAATCCTATACTCTCGATATAAGGTTAGTAGGTCAACGAGCCTTTCTGGTCGATGCACGAGGGCTACTTTACCCCCAGGTTTCACGTAGCGTTTACCCGCCCGTACGACATCCTCTAAATTACACATCGTTTCATGACGGGCAATCGTTAAATATTCGTTTTTATTATATTCCGATCGATTCGGAGTATTGAAATAAGGAGGGTTACAAGTAACCACATCATAGAAGTCATGCTTCAACCCTACCTTACTATCTCGCAAGTCTCCTAAGGTAATCCTAATTCTCTCGGTTAACTGATTCAATTCAACTGTTCGTACAGCCATATTAGCTAAACGTTCTTGAATTTCTAAACCATCGATAGACGCCTTTGTCCGATCCGCTAAGATTAACGGGATAACACCATTTCCTGTCCCAAGATCTAAAATATTCCCCTTCTGAATCGGCACGTGTACAAACTGCGCTAGAAGAACGGCATCGAGGGAATAAGAAAAAACGGTTGGACTTTGAATAATAGGTCGTTCTTGACCTGACACTAGTCGATCCAGTCGTTCATCATCTAATAAAGTTACCACAGAACTTCCTCCAAGGACATCATATTTTTCATTAAAAAAACCTCAAGCATGGTTATCCCTTTTGTAGATAACCATTTCATGAGGCGTAATGTTATTCCTTATTAAACAATTCGAAACAAAAGAGACAATCTTCATCGGAACGGGGACTTCCAAAATGCATGTGACAAATGTGGAACCCCTCCATATATAACCTTGCTAAATTATCAAGCCCATCGTGGGGAGGAGATTTCTTTTTCTTCCCTTTTTCTTCTTCTTCTTTCTCCTTTTGGGTATAAAAATGGGTCCGCAAATGTTCATTTTCAATCGTAAGACGGTGATTTTCCTCTATTAATTTACTAAGGTCGTTTTTTAAAGTACCTAATTTTTCGTACAATTCGCCGATCTGGGTTTCCATTTGCGTCACCTGTTCAAAGATTTCTAATTTATTGTTCACTTGTACTCCACCTCTTATTCAGGGATTGACAATGTGATCGCATCTTCTTCAATTATCTCATCAAAGGAAAATTGAACGATTTGTTGGTTTTCTTCTAGTTCGACGTGAATTGTTTTAGCAAGTATATTTAGATCGATGACTTTTCCTCTGCCTCTTTCTGTTTCGACTTTTTCACCGACATCCGGTAGATTGCGCTTCGCCTCTTCATAGAGTTCATTTTCATACTTTAAACAACACATTAAGCGACCGCAAAGACCGGATATCTTCGATGGATTCAGGGATAAGTTTTGATCCTTAGCCATTTTAATCGATACCGGTTCAAAATCACCTAAAAACGTTGAACAACAAAGCATACGACCGCAAGGGCCAATTCCACCGAGTAATTTTGCCTCATCCCGAACCCCTATTTGTCGTAACTCTATTCTCGTTTTAAAACGCGCAGCCAAATCTTTTACTAACTCTCGAAAGTCAATACGACCATCAGCTGTAAAATAAAAAATCACCTTGTTCCTATCGAAGGTATATTCAACATCTACTAGATTCATCTCGAGTTCGTGATCGGCAATTTTTCCTTCACAAATCACATAGGCTTCCTTAGCCATTTGTTTGTTCTTTTCTACGTTTTTCCGATCCTCTTCATCGGCGATGCGGATAACCTTCTTCAAAGGTAATACGACATCTTCTTCATCTACTAATTTATTAGCAATGACTACTTCGCCATATTCGATACCACGAGCCGTTTCGACGATAACATAATCATCTAAAGTTAAATGATAATTATCTGGATCGAAATAATAAATCTTTCCAGCTTTTTTAAATCGAACTCCGGTTACTTCGATCATATAGTAAACCACCTCTAAAATTGCAAAATGAGCTGTTCAAACACTAAACTTGGATGAACATGTTGATTCCACTTTCGCTTTGCTTCTAACGTTAATTTTAACATATGCAGAAGACGACGGTTAGAAAAGCGTTCTGTCATGCGAAGTAATAGGGCATCGTCCTGCTTGAAAAAGGATAACGTATCATAGCTACCAATTTGTGCATAAATTATATCACGTAAGGCTAAGAGTAACAGCTCTAAACCTAGGCTTTGCTGTTCTTTTTCCTTCAATTGAGGTAGCCATTCGTCCTGTACAAATAAAAACCTTTCCTCATAGCGTTCGATTAATAGCTGAAACAATTGTTTAATAAGTTGTTGAAG
Source organism: uncultured Pseudogracilibacillus sp. (assembly GCA_937974845.1). GTDB lineage: Bacteria > Bacillota > Bacilli > Bacillales > Amphibacillaceae > Pseudogracilibacillus. Next base: position 10,917 of record CALJVC010000033.1, read on the forward strand.
GGTGTATATGTCCCCGGCCTCGTGTAAGGCAATCGCTTCGTCAATATTCGTCGTTAATGCGCTTAACAACTTACTTTCGGCCTCGGTTATTTGGAGTTCATCTAATGCTTGTAATTTTGTTTGGAAGCGGGAGGAGTCTAAAGGTTTTAAATCAATCAACTGACAACGGGAACGAATCGTCGGTAAAATCGCTTGGCTCTGCTCGGTAAGTAATATCGCCGTCGACGTTACATTTGGCTCCTCCAAAAACTTCAGCAAACGATTTGCAGCATGGGTCGTGAGGGTTTCAGCCTGATCGATAATGTATACCTTCTCAGTCGATTCTACCCCTGAGAAAGAAAACTCCTTCCGTAAATAATCGATCTGCTCGTTTTTAATCGTCCGACCCTCCGGTTGAATCCAGTGAACATCGGGATGGTTTGAGGACTGGATACGTCGACAAGCGTGACAACGTTGGCAAGGATCCGTTCCTTGTAAATTTTCACAAAAAATTGTCATTGCGAGAATCGTTGCGAACGTTTTCTTTCCTGTCCCACGCTCGCCTTGAACTAAGTAGGCATGGGATAGGCGTTTTCGCTTCATACTATTGACGAGTATGCGACTCGCTAAAGGCTGTATCGTAGAAAAGCTTGACCAATCAAGCATGTAGGCACACCTTTCTATTCATCTAGCTTACGTATATAAATTGACAAGTAAGCCTTCGATTTCACCGATGATTGCAAGTAAATCAACGGCTTTTGCTTCTTGGTTTAATAGTTCATCGGTTAATTCAACGAGCTTATCATCTATTTTTTCTACAGTGATTAAACGGTGGCTAAAGTTCGTCGTATTGAAGTTCCGCGTTTCCTTGACCGACAGGCCATCGAATACAGCTTCTTCTAAAAATTGTTGAATCATCCGTTTGAATCTAGCTAAATCCCGAAAGGAACGAAAGCGAACGACCTTCTTTCCTTGCTCGCTAATATCGCGCACCATTTTTTCCAAGTCGTATTTCTTCATATGGTCAGCCTTCGTTCGAATCATTTGTTCAAAATCTTGCTTACTAGCTTCTCGTTGACGGACTGGCTTTTGTTCTACTTTAGAACGCATTTCCTGATCGATTCGCATCTTAGGATGTCTACTCCTTTACTCTATATTAGAACCGAAAAAAGGATTCAATAGGAAGGACGAAAACCGTCGCGCCACCTACTTCTACCTTCACAGGGTTTGGAATGTAGGAATCAGCACTTCCTCCCATTGGAGAAACAGGGGCTACCATCTGTTCTCTTTGCGAGCAATTATCTTTGATAATATCGAGGGCTTCCTCTACATATTCAGCCTGGCAACCAATCATAATGGTCGTATTTCCTTCCTTTAAAAATCCCCCTGTTGTAGCTAATTTCGTCGTTTGAAAATTAGCCTCATTCAGCGCTGTTGTAACCCGATTTGAATCTTTATCCTGTACGACCGCAATAATTAACTTCATCATCGTCATCACCCTTCTATTCTTTTATTTTTTCCTCTACGCACGCCATAGCTTTCGTAACTACTTCTTCTATAGGGCGAGATGCGCATATCCGTTTTATACGTTTAGGAAATAATTCCATCACTCGTTCATAGCCTTCCTGTACTCGCCGATGGAAGGTAAGGTCTTCTAAATCTAAACGATTAATCTCACGACGCTCATTCGCATAGATTCGGCGTAGACCTTCCTCTGGTGATAAATCTAAATATAAAGTTAAATCCGGCATATGTCCGTCGAGAGCAAAGGCATTCATTTCCCATACTTCCTCAATACCAATCCCACGGGCATAACCTTGATAAGCTAAACTACTATCAATGAACCGATCGCATAGGACGACCTTGCCCGAGGCTAAGGCTGGGAGTATTTTTTCTATTAAATGTTGCCGCCGAGCTGCTGCATACAGTAGAGCTTCTGTCCGCTCGTCCATCTCTTGATGATCTGGATGGAGGATGACCTCGCGTATTTGCTCTGCAATCCGAATACCTCCAGGTTCCCTTGTTGTGACGACATCATAACCTTGGTCCTGTAACTGTCTTGCTATTTCCTTCAAGACCGTCGTCTTACCAGAACCTTCTCCACCTTCCAACGTTATAAATAGTCCTGACACGCTACTTCTTCCTCTCGAACTTACGTCCCCACTCTAACTTTCTTCTACGTTCTATGAAAGATATATACCCCTATTGTAACATGAGTAGACAGTACAATTCACTTGTTAGTCTCTAACTATCCAGAAAAAAGAAATACAGTTAGTTCATATTTTAACGAGCTGGTCTATCCTTGTAAAGCTTGTTAAAACAAAAAAACGTAAGAAATCCTTAGAGCTTGTGGACTCTTACGATTCTTACGCTTCCGTTAGTCTAGTGTCTGTAGGGACGGTTTTTGCCAACCTTTTAATTTTTCAATATAGTAGTTATATTTCGCTTCCCGAGCATCGGTATGTATCATATTATATTCACAGGCGACGCATATAAAGGTTGTATATAAATGAATACCCGCTTCTTTATATTCCTCACAAATCGTACACCGTTGCAAGGTTATCACCTCCATCAGTTTAGTAGAAAGTATCACCTAAACTGATGGTTCCTATACCTTATACGCCCGGTAAAAAAACTTGAACGACAAGCAAGGCGCCTACACCGAAAAAACCGAATAGAGCACTTAACAACACGGTAAATATATTAATCGGTACATAAAGACCGAACTGATTGCCAAGCCCATTCAATAATAAAAGGAGTAAGACGCCGACGACGAAACGAACAGTACTAGTACCAATGAAACGAAACAGTAACCGAGGCATGCGAACGATTAGAAAGACGAGAATAAAAAAGCACAATCCCAAAAGAACGGTCATGTTCACTCTGTTTACAACCCCTTTCCCTACTAGCTATATGCAGAAAAAGGGGATTATAGAACCTTAATCTAACCTTAAGACAGTAATCTTCCGATGCTTGGCTTCTTTTAATAAAAACATATAGACCGCCTCGGTTAACTTTAATCGATCCCGAGCCTCTGTAAGGGGATCGAGACTACGATCGACAATGTGGCGTAAGTTCTGCCATTCCGATTCCTTCGCAAAAATCGTTTGCAACAAATCTTCATCGACGATACGGTGCTGACGACGTTTTCTCTTTCTCATTTTTTCTCTCCTTACAAGTTCGTAATGTAAAGATGAACCATTGACTAGTAACATATGAGAACGAAAGGTTTATAATTCCCGTCGTCCCTCTAACGATTTGGCTAGGGTTACTTCGTCGGCATATTCTAAATCCCCGCCGACAGGAAGGCCGTGGGCAATCCGAGTGGCCTTTATACCAGCTGGCTTTACTAAACGAGAAATATACATAGCCGTTGCCTCCCCCTCCACATTAGGGTTCGTTGCTAAAATAATCTCCTCTACCTCAGTCTCTTTTAAACGTTGGAGTAGGCTAGCGATATTAATATCTTCTGGTCCTAGGCCATCCATTGGAGAAATAGAACCATGTAAAACATGGTACTTCCCATTGAATTCCCGCATTTTCTCCATAGCAATGACATCCTTTGAATCCTCTACGACGCAAATTACCGAATCATCTCGATGTTGATCCTGGCAAATCGCACATACTTTTTGATCCGTAATATGGCCACAAACTTCGCAATAACTTAGCTCCCTTTTCGCTCCAACGAGAGATCTAGCAAACTCTACCACATCCTCGTCTTCCATATCGATGACGAAAAAAGCCAGTCGGACAGCTGTCTTTGGTCCAATACCTGGCAATTTCATAAAACTATCGATTAACTTAGAAATCGGTTCTGGATAATACACGCTTCACCGCCTCCTTGTGCAGGGTGCCCGCTTCTTCCCATAAAGAAAAGAAGCTCAAGGCACCCCCTCCTTCCGATTAAAACAAGCCGGGAATATTCATTCCTTTCGTGAATTGTCCCATCGTTTCTTCTGTCTTTTTCTCAATTTGCTTCATAACATCATTAACAGCTGTTAATACTAAGTCCTGTAACATCTCGACATCTTCGGGGTCGACGACGTCCTCTTCAATTTTTACATCTAAAATCTCACGCTTACCATTCGCAACGACGGTTACCATCCCGCCACCTACCGAAGCCGTGAACTCCATTTCTAAAATTTCTTCCTGAGCCTTTAGCATTTTCTTCTGCATTTTTTGCATTTGCTTCATCATACTACCCATATTTCCCATACCACGCATAACAATTTCCTCCTCTATTTTCTTTCCTTATTCTTTCACTTCTACAATATCTTCGCCAAATAGGCGTAAGGCTTCCTCAACAAGTGGATCCTTTATCGCTTTACTTTCAGTTTCTTTCGATTGTTCATCACTTTTTTTTTCTCGAATATATTGACTCCGTAACGTTTGCCATTCTTCATCGGGAATAGGAATCATCTTATAGTGGGCGAGACTATTCGCTAAAACCGCTTCGATTGTTTGCCGGTGTTCCATAAATAACGAACAATGAATATTGTATTTAAAAGATAAAATCAACGCCTGTTCCGATGCAGCGACCGGTTGACTATCGTGTAATGTCGCATGAGCAGCTAAATTCACCTGTCGCAAACGTTCCAAAAACGTCGGCCAATGGGTCTTCACTTGTTCAAGTGGGGCCTTCTTTGCCTCGTCTAACACCGCTCGAATCCTTTCGTAAGGAACTTCATAGGTTTTCCGGCGCTGGTTCGAGCGCGGAGTCGGAGCCGATTGACGAGGGGCTTCTTGTGTAGGAGCCTTCTCTAGCTGGGTTAATTTTGTTTCTAATTCGGTAATCCGTTGCTGTAATTGGATAAACTCCTTCATCGAAGCAACAGACTGATCCTCTTCAGCTTCTTGGTGGATACGGTTCGTAATCGTAATTAAGGTCACCTCTACGAAAACTTTTGGACTCGTCGTCCACTTTAATTGTTGTTCACATTCGGTAAAATGAGCAATTGCCCCTTCTACCCAATCGGTTTCTACCTGTTCAGCCAACTGTTTAAATGCGTCGGTAACAATTGCCCGCTCCAAATAAGCCTGTAAATCCTGATTCGTTTTGTAGAACAATAAATCCCGCATGAAATAAATCATATCGAAGACGAACCGGCCGGCATCTTTTCCCTCTTGCATCAGTTGATCAAAAAGGCCAATGACCTGCTTTGAATCCTGTTCGTACATAGCTAGCGTTAGCTTCGTTAAGATGTCCTGGCTCACACCACCGGTAACGGCCAAGACATCTTCTACATCAGCGATTGCTTCACTGTAAGAAATCACTTGGTCAAGAATGCTTAAAGCGTCCCGCATGCCTCCTTCGGCCGCTAAAATAATCGCTTCAAGGGCCTCTTTAGTAATTTCGATTCCTTCCTGTTCAACGATATAGGTCAATCGCTCCATCATAGCCTGATGACTAATAGAGCGAAAATCGAACCGTTGACAGCGGGAAATAATTGTCAACGGTATTTTATGAGGCTCTGTCGTCGCTAAAATAAAAACGACATGATCGGGCGGTTCTTCTAAAGTTTTCAGTAGAGCATTGAAGGCGTTGACGGAAATCATGTGGACCTCGTCAATAATATACACCTTATAAGGAACGACACTAGGTGCATATTTTACCCTATCACGGATTTCCCGAATATCATCGACACTCGTGTTTGAAGCCGCATCAATCTCGATGACATCAGGAATCGAACCGTCTAATATTCCTTTACATGCTTCGCACCTATTACATGGCTCCCTAGTCGGCATTTGTTCGCAGTTGATCGTCTGGGCAAAAATTTTTGCCGCACTTGTTTTCCCCGTACCCCTCGGCCCTGAAAATAAATAGGCATGGGAAAACTTGCCACTTTCAATGGCATTTTGTAAGGTTTGGGTAATATGCGATTGACCAACCACATCACCAAATGTCCGTGGTCTCCATGTGCGATACAAAGCCTTGTAACCCATCTCTATTTATTCCTTTCCATCATATCCTTTTCATTATAACCTATTTTATCAGTTAATTTAAATAAGTACCCGATTCCTTCAATCTCATGGATCAGTTCAATCTCTAGCCGAAAGCTACCAGTTTTCTCCTTCTTTTCGACAACCTCGTGAACAAGCATGACAGAAAAACCCTAGTATAGTACACTGAGTATAGCAATCTATCAACGAGGAGGCTTATTATGCAAACCCAACCAATCGAGTCCTATGAGGGCACCAAAGGCAAACATATGCTTAAGCTTGTCGATTGCTTATGGACGACACCAATTATCGTCGTCATAATCATCCTACTAGCCTTAGTTCCTTGGATTTCTACAACGACAACCTTTACGATTAGTACCCTTTTAATACTCGGCCACTTATTCCAATATATTCAAGCAATTGCCTATTGGAAAAGAGAAGCCCCTGACCGAGGCTAAACCTTTCCAACCCCTTTACTCTCCTCTTAAGTTAGGTCGTTATCTAAACGCTTCATAAAGTCATCGGCAGCGCTATATCCTTGCTGTTTAAGATACCAATTATTTACGGTTGCCTCTATTAAACCAACGACATCTCGACCAGGCTTCAGTTGGATTTGAAAATAGGGAATATCGATATCCATATAGGTAGAGTATTGCGACTTTACTTCAATTTCATTGTATAATTCCCGATCGTCCCACTTCGTTAATTCGATATCGATCGCTATTCGCGTCTCCTCCTGGAAAGAACTAGCCCCATACATCCGCACGACATTGACTAAACCTATACTACGCATCGATAACAATTCCTTATTCGTTTCATTATGGGTCCCTAGTAAGGTTTGGGGACTTATTTTTTTAAGGACAACAATATCATCGGCTACCAAACGATGGCCTCGGCCAATTAAAGAATGGGCTGTCTCACTTTTACCGATTCCTGAAGCTCCACGTAGTAAAACACCGACACCAAAAATGTTTAAACAAACGCCGTGCACAGCGATTTCCGGTGCTAACTGACGGATGAGGTACGTATCAATTTTTTTAATAAATTCATAATTTATTTCTTCCGTACGTAGTAAAGGAATTCCTCGGGCCTCACAATACCTTGGTAAATATTTTAATCCTTCTACACCGTCGGTGACGATAATACATGGAGGTTGATACTTGACTAAGTTACCGATTCGCTCCTCCCGCTCTTCTTCCGTTAAGGTGTATAAATACTGAAGTTCATTATCCCCTAGTACATAGACCCGGTGTTGCGGGAAAAAGGGTAAAAACTTAATAAACTCCAAACCAGGCCGTCTGACATGGTCCTTCGTTACCTTCTTAGATAGTAACTCCCCTCCCGTTAAGACTTCTAGCTGGAATTGGTCCACGAGGTCCTTAATTTCAATACTTTTTGTCACATTCATCACCCAAACTTTTTCTGTAAAACTTCAATCTAAATCTTAGTATAAACTATTTCCCCTCTTACCGGTGCATAATTTGTTTCACCTTGATTTTGTATCCGCTTCACCTTTCTTAGCCCTTCGAGGACTGCTATAATACATGTAAAGAAATATAGTAAAAAAGAGGTAGACATCATGAATATCGATATTATTTCTATAGGAAAAATAAGAGAAAAGTATATTAAATTAGGTGTCGATGAATTTAAAAAAAGATTACAACCCTATAGCAAGCTATCCTTTCACGCCTTACGAGAGGAACACGTCCAAGATACGATGAGTGAGGCGGAAATCGAACAGGTGAAGGAAAAAGAAGGAGAAAAAATTTTACAAAGATTAAAGGAGAACTCTTACATCATCGCCCTAGATGTTCAAGGAAAACAACTCAGCTCGGAGCAATTCGCCCAGCGATTAAAGGATATTAGTTTTCAAGGGAAAAATAGCGTCAGTTTTATCATTGGTGGAGCAAATGGGTTGAGTAAAGAAGTATTGGCCAAGGCTGATGAGAGGCTCTCCTTTTCCGCAATGACCTTCCCCCATCAGCTCATGCAGCTCATCCTCCTTGAACAGCTATACCGGGCCTTTAAAATTCAAAGAAATGAGCCGTATCATAAATAAGAAGATTTAAAAAATCGTAAGGAAACCTATCTCATTCCTTACGACTTTTTCTTAGAAAACCTAAATTACCTTTAAAAGCTCTCCAGC
>CALJVC010000034.1 GCA_937974845.1 uncultured Pseudogracilibacillus sp.
TTCCCGTCTTTCTCTATCAGGGAACGATAGCCTTCTTTGCTTCTTTTATCGATGCCCTTGTTCCAGCCCTTCTCCTAGAAGATATAATTAGAGAGATCACGGCCCTCGGAGGGGTATTGATGATGGCCATCGGTCTTAATGTATTAGGTTTAACGAAAATAAGGGTGACTAATCTACTCCCGTCCTTACTTATAATTATCCTTCTATTAAGTATACGTTCGTTCTTCTGATTGTTGATATAGGAATCGATCAAGCCAGTAGAGGGATGAAGTTAAAAGTTCTGCCATGTCATAAACGAGGGAAAGTCGGGTATTTTGTAGATTAAAAAAGTTAAAATCGTTATGAACGTTAACGACAGCAGAGATATGGACTTCACCGACAGCAGGCAACTGTTTTTTTAGGGCAGCACCTGGCTGTAAAGGTCCTGGACGACACGTTATATGGCCAATGGAGGAAAGCTTACCTAAGGCGGCATCAAGGGCGATGATAAAAGCTTCAGGGTGTTGCTCGTTGAGATTATGTAAGCTTTCTTCCAAGTTTAAGGCATGCAGAGGTTCGTGCAAGGTCCCATAGATTTGTAGTACCTTTAAAGGAAGACGTTTTAAAAGTGATCCTGTTAATGGTCCAAGGCTATCGCCAGTTGAACGATCGCTACCGATACATGTCACAATATATGTATCCTTATTCTTTGGTATAATAGATTGCAAATACTCCGTCAATTCCCATTTCGCAAAGGGGCGGTTATACAAAATTGAACGACCGCCGGATATCGATAAAGTCATAGTGGAACTCCTTCTCGTTTTATTACATCAGTATGGAAAGAAGTAATGGACAATATACCTAAAGGGGTGAGAATGGATGCAGGAAAAAGATTTTCAATTACATGATATCGTTGAAATGAAAAAACCCCATCCTTGTGGGGAAAATCAATGGCGAATTATTCGTATGGGAGCGGATATTCGGATCAAATGTCTCGGTTGTAGCCGGAGCGTGATGATCCCGAGAAGGGAATTTACAAAAAAGTTAAAACGGGTGCTAGAAAGGGAAGAAAAAGCATAATTTACCTAGGGATTGTAGCCTTTTTGTTCGATGAATAGTGTAGAAAATAAAAAAATAGGTAGTTGCGAGAAGATGAAATTATACTTATAATACGAATGGAAGATTTCAGGTCAAAGCTTATGAATTGCAAAGAGAGGAAGTATATAGATGTCATTAACCGCTGGAATTGTAGGTTTACCTAACGTAGGTAAATCGACTTTGTTTAATGCGATTACAAAGGCGGGTGCAGAAGCCGCTAACTATCCCTTCTGTACGATTGATCCAAACGTTGGGATTGTCGAGGTTCCGGATGCACGTTTAGAAAAATTAACACAGGTAGTTAAACCACAAAAAACCGTTCCTACAGCCTTTGAGTTTACTGATATCGCTGGAATTGTTAAAGGGGCGAGTAAAGGAGAAGGTTTAGGAAACCAGTTCTTATCTCATATTCGTCAAGTAGATGCAATTTGCCATGTCGTCCGTTGCTTTACCGATGAGAATATTACACACGTTTCAGGTACGATCGATCCGATTGATGATATTGAAACGATTAATTTGGAATTGATCCTGGCTGATTTAGAAACAGTATCCCGTCGTTATGAGCGGACGGAAAAGTTAGCTAGACAAAAGGATAAGGCAGCCGTACAGGAATTTGAAGTGATGAAACGGTTAAAAGAAGCCCTAGAAGCTGATCGTCCGGCAAGAAGCGTCGATTTAAATGAAGAGGAAGAAAAAATAGCTAAGCAGTTGCATCTCTTAACTGCTAAACCGGTATTATATGTGGCCAATGTCGGAGAAGATGATATTTTAGACATCGAGAATAACGAATATGTACAACAGGTCGTTGACTATGCTAAGGAAGAGAAGGCAGAAGTAATTGTTGTTAGCGCAAAGATCGAAGAAGAAATTGCAGAGCTCGATGAGGAAGAAAAGGAATTGTTCTTAGAAGAATTAGGCATTGAAGAATCAGGTCTAGACCAATTAATTAAAGCGGCTTATGAACTGCTCGGTTTAGCGACTTATTTCACTGCAGGAGAAAAGGAGGTCCGGGCTTGGACCTTTAAGAAGGGGATGACGGCTCCAGAGGCGGCTGGAATTATTCATTCCGACTTTGAGAAAGGATTTATCCGGGCAGAAACGGTCTCCTATGATGATTTAATGGAAGCCGGATCGATGGCGAAGGCTAGGGAGAATGGTAAAGTTCGCCTTGAAGGAAAGGATTATTTGGTTCAAGATGGGGATGTCATTCATTTCCGCTTTAATGTGTAATGTAAAAGGGATTTTTTGTTGTAAAATGAACTAAAGTTTGATAAAATGTTTTTCTGTGGGTAATTAAAAATTGCTCCTTGCTCTATAAATATAGAGCCGTATAGACCAAGAGGAGGTGCTAAGAATGAGAGATTATGAAGTTATGTACATCGTTCGTACATCCGTTGAAGAGGAAGCGCGTAATGAGTTAATCGAGCGTTTCAACAATATTTTAAAAGAGAACGGTGCTACAGTAGAAAAAGTGGACGAGATGGGTGCCCGTCGTTTAGCCTATGAGATTGATAACGAGCGCGACGGATACTATGTAGTCGTTAACTTCAAATCGGACGAGCGAGCTGTGAATGAGTTCGATCGCCAGGCGAAGTATTCCGACGATATTCTTCGTCATATGATCGTTCGTCTTGATGAAAACTAAAAGGAGGTCGTACTGTTGAATAGAGTCGTTTTGGCAGGTAGATTAACAAGAGATCCCGAGTTGCGTTACACTCCAAATGGTATCCCAGTGGCTAACTTTACCGTTGCCATCAATCGTCCTTACCGAAATCAACAGGGCGAACAGGAAGCAGATTTTATCAACTGTGTAACTTGGAGAAAACAGGCAGAAAACTTAGCCAATTATATGAGAAAAGGTAGTTTAATTGGGGTTGACGGAAGAATTCAAACGCGCTCTTACGAAAACCAGGAAGGGCGTCGAGTGTTTGTTACTGAAGTGTTAGCTGAACAAATTACTTTTTTAGAATCGAAAAGTCAAGCGCAACAACGTCCTGATATGGGAGGATTTGTTCAAAACGATTCTTATCAGCAACAGTCCGTACCTCAAACACCACAAGCTCCATCGTATGGTGGTCAAGGCCAGGATGCCTATGAGCAGCCGGATAGTTATCAGGATACGAATCCATTTGAAAACGATGGAGAAAAAATTGATGTGACAGACGACGATTTACCTTTTTAATTGTATATAGTTGTAGCATGTTATATCGACATGCAAACGATGTGTGCATGTAAGAAAGGCCTAGTCCTTTCATAAAAAATGTGTATGTGTGTATAACACCTCCATTCTTGGAGGTGTTTTTTCTTTTTGTAAATCCTTCGCTTGTGGAAAAATCGATCGGGGTACTTATCCACATGTTGATAAATGTAATATCATCTAGTTATATTACAAGAAAGGGTAAGGTAAAAAAAGGAAAATAGTGAGCAAACTCCTTTACTCTATATACCCCATATGGTATATTACTTTACGTGAAAGGAGGAAATAACCCTTGAAAAAACTATACTATTTTCCAGCAAAAAATTTAATGCTTACCATCCCTATAGTATTGATCGTTGCTTTTATTACAGGAAAGTTTTTCGACACATCTTGGATGGGCTCGACGATCTTATTTGGAACTATGCTAATGATCTATCCTACAATGATCGGTATACAGTGGAAAGCCTTAATAAATTTAACTGAAAAGAAATTAATTGGTTATGCAATGGCCTTAAACTTTATTATCATTCCTTTAGTCGCCTATCTATTAGGTGTCATTTTTTTACGTGAGGAACCTATTTTATTCGCTGGTTTAGCCTTAGTCGCTTTGTTACCGACGAGTGGAATGACAATTTCTTGGACTTCCATTTCAAAAGGAAACGTGCCAGCAGCGGTGAAACTAACCGTACTTGGATTACTCTTAGGAGCAATTTTAGCACCGTTTTACTTATATGCTATGGTTGGACAGTTCGTCAATATTAAACTGTTTACCGTTATGCGAACGATTTTAGTTGTCGTCTTTATCCCACTTTTACTTGGTCTGTTCACGACAAGGCTTTTACAGAAACGCTTTCCTTTACAAAAAATCAATAAACAAATTAAACCGAAATTACAGCCAGTGAGTATTTGGGCGATGCTTTACATCATCTTTGCTTCCGTAAGTATGCGGGCTGATGTCATTACGCAAAATCTATCCTTGATTTGGTTAAGTATTATTGTGTTACTTATCTTTTATTTTGTCTTATTTTTATTCATTACTTGGCTGGCAAAGCGTTCCTTCACTAGGGACGATGGTTTATCTTTAGTCTATGGTACGACTTTACGTAACTTATCGATTGCAATGGGAGTAGGGGCTACGTCCTTTGGTATGGAAGCGACCTTGTTAATTACAATTGCTTTTATGGTGCAACAACAAGGCGTCGTCATGTACAATCGACTCGTAGTACCAAAGCATTTTAAACAAGAGGCATCGGATACGGTGGCTGAGCCAGCAAAATAATATAGATCGACCGAAAGGGCTAACTTTCTATAGGTTGAAGTTAGTCCTTTTTTAATTTGATAAAGAATTTACTTCTAAGGGACGATTCTTTTGCATAAGCTAGAAACAAAGCTAGTGATCTAGAACAGTGTAAAATATTCTGTTTGACAAGGATAAAATAATGTGTAAAATAAATGTAGGCATTTCCTTAAGACTCATTTATTTAGACAAAAATGGTAACGCTTACAACCCTGTCCGACAAAGCTTTGAGGGAGGTGAGGGGTTCGGATAGAAAGGTCAAGGTAATCGAGCACATCCACTAAAATGATAACGCTTACAAAGTTTGTTTTGTTACATGTCGTAGGGTAAGGGCATTCCTTAATACCAATCAAATTTTGGGAGGAAAGCGATAATGAGTCAAAAAGAATTTGTGTTAGATGAAGAGAAGTTAGCTAAGTATCCACAAAAACCCCACGGTGGGAAACTCGTCGATCGAGTAGCAAAAGGGAAGGAAAGGGAAGAGTGGTTAGAAAAGGCAAAGTCATTACCAAAAATTATGATTGACCTTGAGGCAGCGATTACTTTAGAGTTAATTGCTACGGGAGTAATGTCGCCTCATGAGGGATTGATGAATGAAAAGGAATATTTATCTTCTTTAGAAACAGGAAGATTGACGAATGGTTTGCCTTGGCCAGTACCGCTTAGTTTTGCACCGACTGGAGAAAGGAATAGACAAGTTATCGAAGGTTTATCGGTTGGAGATGATGTCGTTTTAGCGGATGTTAACAATATGCCGGTCGCTATTTTACATGTAGATGATATTTTTAGCTACGATCGTGATCACCGCGCCCAGCATGTGTTCGGAACTACGGATCGTACCCATCCAGGGGTCGATGCAATCTATCGTCGTATGGGGGACACAGCCCTAGGAGGGAAAATTACCTTAGTCAATCGACCGGATTGGGGACCCTTTGAAGACCTCCGCCTAGAGCCGAAGGATACTTGGCGCATGTTTTATGAGGAGAAAAAATTTAAAACCGTCGCTGGTTTTGTAACCGGTGCTAACCCCTTACACCGCGGGCATGAATACATGCATAAAAATTTACTAGAAGAAGTCGATGGCCTGCTAGTTTTACCCCTCGTCGAGATGGCTAAGCGAGAATATACCCGGCATGAATTTAGATTATTAGCCTATCGCAGTGTACTAGAACAGTATTATCCACAAGAAAGAACCATTCTTTATCCACTACGTGTAACCTATGTATTCGCTGGACCGAGAGAGGCGGTTTTACATGCGTTAATCTTGAAGAATTTAGGTTGCACCCACAAAATCGTAGGTCGTGATTACGCCGGTGTGGGCGACTTTTACGATATTTACGCCAGCCAAAATATCTTCGAAGAATTCACTCCAGAAGAGTTGGGCATTGATATTCGTACTTTTAACGAGGTCTTTTACTGCGTAAGATGTAACCAACCGACAACTGACCAGTCCTGCCCACATGATGAAAGTACCCGGATTAAGATTTCTGGATCGGGCATTCGTGAAATGTTACGACATGGGTTCTTACCTCCGAAAGAAATCGCCCGTCCTGAATCCGCGCGAATTGCAATTCAAGGTGTTCAACCGAAGGGTCTAAATGAAGATGGCCAGTCCGTAACCCATGTAGGTAAAATTATTAAGAGCATGTTCCCCTTCTACATTACACATCATTCTTTAGGTGGGCCGAAGAGGGAAAAACCTCTCAACCCTGATGAGTTAACAAATGATGATCTCCATAGAGTCATATTAGATGTTCGTAATAATGGGGACCTTATCTATAAACAAACCTATGAAGAGTTTGCCCGGGCAGCGGATTTAAACGGTGAAGTTCGTCCGGCTTGGGTAGATCGAGCTCGGGCAGATATGAAGCGTCAGCAGGAAATGGTCGTAGAAAACTTAGAGAAAAAAGTAGAAATTGCTCCGGAAGAAGCTTCGGATGAATATATGTATCAAGATAAAGAAGAGGCAGAGAGAGAATTAGACGTTGCTAAGAAAATTTTACAAGATATCCCTGAGGAATTATCGGAAGAGAAGAGAAAGGAAAGGGTCTGGAATATTGCTCCCTACGACCACTACTATTAATGACCAGGTAGCGGTGCCTCCTTTCGTTTTGAATGAAAGGTAAAGGGTATTGGCTCCCAGCTCGGGAGCCTTTCTATTATCGAAAAGGCATAGACGGGAATGTTTCGTCTAGCGTATATGATGGAGGTGTAACGATTGGCTCATGTAGGGCAAAATAATTCACGAGCTTGGATTGTGGCAATCTCTGGTACGATTATTAATCTTTGTCTCGGTGTGCTTTATGCTTGGAGTGTATTTTCGAAGGCTTTACAGGATCATTTAGGTTTTACCGCAACCCAAACCTCCCTTCCGTATAGTATAGCGGTAATTATGTTTGCTTTATTTATGGTTCCAGCTGGCATTATGTTAGATCGTTTGGGACCGAGAATTTTACTGCTCTTATCGGGTTTATTAATTGGAATTGGAATGGTTATTGCTGGTTTTCTATTAAATGTTGTCGGTCTCGTCATTGGTTTTGGTTTAATTGCCGGGGCGGCGATGGGTTTTGGTTATGCTGCGCCGACACCAACGGCTACGAAATGGTTTAAGCCCCATATGCGTGGGACCATTACAGGGATTGTGGTAGCTGGTTACGGTTTGGCTCCTGTTTATGTTTCTCCTTTATCTGAATGGTTAATTAATTCGTTCGGTGTAGCCAATGCCTTTTATTACTTAGGTGCTTTCTTTACGATATTAATTATCCTTTCTTCCTTAGTAATGAAGGATCCTCCCTCTAATTGGGAGCCGGTAGGGGGAGAACCACCAGTTGAGAAAAAAGAAAAGAAAACGTCCACGGAAACGAAGGTAGATTATACCCCGAAGGAAATGATCAAGACGGGACAATTCTGGTCTTTATGGATTATGTATGCTTTCTCAGCTTCGGCTGGACTGATTATTATCGGGCATGTAGCGACGATTGCCTCGGTTCAAGGGGGGCTAGAGACTGGCTTTATTTTTGCAGCTTTATTAGCTGTTGGTAATGCGGCTGGACGCGTCATTACTGGTGTCGTATCCGATAAGATTGGCCGAACGGCAACCTTAATTTCTGTCTTTGTTTTACAGGCAATTAACATGTTTGCCTTTGCCTTTTATTCTTCGGCAACGATGTTAACGATCGGCTCTATTGTTACCGGTGCGACCTATGGTGCCTTGTTAGCTCTATTTCCAGCAACGACCTGGGATTGGTATGGCTTGAAGCATGCGGGAACGAACTACGGTCTAATTTTTACTGCTTGGGGAGTAGGAGGGCTAGTAGGTCCAATCATCGCTGGCCGAATTATCGATACGACGGGTAGTTATAACGGTGCTTATATCATGTCAGCTATTTTATTATTGATTGCAGCTGGTCTAGGCCTATTTACAAAACGACCGATACCAAAGGAAGAAATGCCCATACAAGAGGAAGTAAAATCTGTGTAAAAAGAGAAAAAATACTGGTTAATTCGCCCCTATTTCTTTAGAAGAAAGGAAGGGGCGCTTATTTTATTGTTATCTTAAAATAGATGGTAAAATATTGACAAAATCATTGAAATACCGTATTATATATCAATGCACACACACATACATGTACACATCTATAACGAAAGAAATAATGAACGGAAATAGATAAGAGAAATATAAACTAAAGGAGGAGTATTCGATGAGACGTGGTCGTCCAAGACGTCGTAAAGTATGCTACTTTACAGCAAACGGTATCACTCATATCGACTATAAAGATGTCGATTTATTAAAACGATTCATTTCAGAACGTGGAAAAATTTTACCACGCCGTGTGACAGGGACGTCTGCCAAGTACCAGCGTAAATTAACCGTTGCAATCAAGCGGGCGCGTACGATGGCATTACTTCCTTTCGTTTCAGAATAAGTATAAAAAAATTCCTTTTCAATGTTACAGTTGAGAAGGAATTTTTTTATTGCAGTTAAATAAGATTCAATTGGGGAAGGAAGAAGTCTACAGATGCTTAAACATCTTAGCCTTCCTTCTATGCGCTTCTCCGGCGGGGGTAGATAAAGATAATCTTTATTACAATCGCCAAGATGAAAAGGATCGATAAAATTAAATAGGCCGTTCCTAAGGAATAAAAGGGCGAAATCACTGTAAAAAGTAGTAAAGGAATCGTCGTTGCCGAGGCGCTCATCTTCCAAAGAATAGAAAAGCGTAACTTTCTTTTTGCAACTTTTGTAATAAGTAATAGGATACCGGCAAGGATAGAGAGGGCGACAAAGACGATGACTACGACAGGCAAATAATGGAATATAAAAAAGAAAATAGCGAAAAAGAAGCTAGACAGTCGTTCATTCGCTTGTAACTGATCAATAAAAGTAGGAATAGACGAAACAAAAAGTAAAATAAACATATAAAAAACCGTCGTATCCATTCCGATTCGGTTTAGAGTAAAGACAGCTTCCTTTTTTGGTAGTTGAAGACTTTTGATAAACATTGTTCCTAATGATTTCATTTACTCTCGCCCTTATGTATAATAATCTATTCTTTTACAACTATAACATGTTTTTTAAAGGACAAAAAGAAAATCGTACCGTAGTCTAGCTCCTCTAAAGAAGCGGGCTACGTTATTTATAGGTTTCATCCTTGAAATTTGCTATGATTGTCTCAAGAATAGTTGTTTTGTTTTTTTGATATTACAATGTAGGAGTGTCGTTATGAAAGAAACGAACAAATTAACAGAAGGCGCACTATTTACCGCGGTATATACGCTTTTATTGCTCGGTTTTTTACTTATTCCTTTCCTTCTCGTTCTCCTGCCGGTTCCTTTTATTATTTATACGAAACGGCATGATTACCAAGCGGGAATTGTCATGTTTATTGCGACGAGTATTTTTACCTTTCTATTTGCTACGGTAGTGACTTTACCGGTAACTCTCTTAGCTGGAATAGGTGGAATCGTTATCGGGGCGCTCCTTTATCGGGAACGAACGCCGTACGAATTATGGGCGAAAGGAACGGTTAGTTTCGTAATCAGTCTCATTATCGTTCTACTTCTTTTGCAGTTTACGATGGGGATTAACGTATATCAAGTAACCGAAGAGTTTATCGATGAGTCGGTGACGATGACAGAAACGGCTTTACAAGCTTTGCAAATACCGATGGAGGGGGAAGATTTAAACCTATTGAAAGAGCAGTTAAAGACGCTTCCGGACCTATTACCAGCTAGTATAGCGACAACGAGTATGTTTCTTGCTTTAAGTACCATATGGATTAGTTTTAAAGTGATGAACCGGATAGAACAAACGTCCTATCGTTTTCCACCCTTCCGTACGTTTTCGTTACCGCGTTCGATTATCTGGCTTTATATCATCGCCTTATTTGTTACAATTTTTACAATAGAATCGAACGATACCTTATTTATCGCAGCGAACAATGTATCTGTTCTATTAATGGTTCTATTCGTTATACAAGGTTTTTCCTTCATCTTCCATTACGCTTATGTGAAGAAGTGGAAGCCAGCGGTGCCAATGATTATTTTAGTCTTTAGCTTTCTCATCCCTTTTTTATCGATGATAATCGTTCGGTTTATTGGTATAATTGATTTACTAATCGATTTAAAAGGAAGAGTGAATGGAGCTAAAGGAAATTAAGCGGTAAATATACAGGGGTTGAACATGAGTGAGACAATTTAATAAAAAAATTCGGAGCAAATTTGTCCTATGGATTTATGGACTGGCGCTCCTTGCGATTGCATGTTTATTTTATTTTGACTGGATTGTCGGTGTACTTTTTCTTCTTTTATTCATTACCTTATATATGTATGACATTAAAGAAGAAAGGGAGATTCGTCAGCTCCGGATTCAACATTTACAACAATTGACTACCCAAGTAGAAAAGGCAGGAGAGACGGTGTTTCTCGGTTTGCCTATAGGGATTGTGTTATATAATGAAGCCTTTGAAATTGAATGGGTCAATCCGTATATGCGCAAACTCCTTGGCCACGATGAGTGGCGTGAGCAGTCTCTAGCCATTATATGTGAGTCCTTGCCTCAGGTGTTAGAGGAGGATGATGTGGAGACGGATTGTCGCTTTGAATCGATCCACTTTGATGTATTGATCGACCGAAGCAACCAAGCACTCTTCTTTTTTGATGCGACCGAAGAGAAGGCTTTGCGCCAACGTTACGAGGAAGAAAAGCTCGTCTTGGCCGTGGTCTATTTGGATAACTATGAAGAAATTTCACGCAACATGGACGACAATTTAAAGAGCCGTTTTAACTCGATGGTAACCTCTGCCTTAAATAAGTGGGCTGAGGAAAACGAGTTTTATATGAAACGGACTTCCCAGGATCGTTTTTTCGCTGTCTTGACGGAGAATACTTTGCAAAGATTAGAAGAGACAAAGTTTGATATATTAGATGAAATTCGTCAACTGCGGGTAGATAAGACCCAGCGGAACCCTATTACATTAAGTATCGGTGTAGGAACGGGAACGGAATCGCCAACAGAGCTGGCCCAACTTTCCCAATCGGCTCTGGACTTAGCCCTAGGCCGAGGGGGAGACCAGGTAGCTATCCGGGATGAAAATGGTAAGGTACGCTTCTATGGCGGGCAAACGAATCCGATGGAAAAACATACCCGCGTTCGGGCCCGGGTCATTTCCCATGCTTTAGCGGAACTTGTAAAGGAAAGTGACAATGTGCTTATTATGGGACATAAACGGCCGGATATGGATGCGATCGGTGCTGCCTTAGGGGTTTTACATATCGCTCAGGCGAACGACGTCGAGGGTTATATCGTTTTCGACGAAAAGGATATGACAATTGGGATTGAAAAGTTAATTGCAGAAATTAAAAAAGATGAAAAACTGTGGAAATACTTTGTCCGTCCTGAAGAGGCTGAGGATCTTTATACCGGTCGGAGTTTAGTCGTCGTTGTCGATACAAACCGTCCTTCCCTCGTTGCCCACGAAGCCTTGCTTCATCGGGCTGAGCACAAGGTCGTCATCGACCACCATCGTCGCGGGGAAGACTTCGTTGATCAACCGACCCTCGTCTATATCGAGCCCTATGCCTCCTCGACTTCCGAGCTTGTGACGGAGTTGATTGAGTATCAACCGAAGCAAAAGGAATTAACAGCCATTATTGCTACCGCCCTTTTGGCTGGTATTATCGTCGATACGAAAAGTTTTGCTCTACGGACCGGATCGCGGACTTTCGATGCAGCCTCGTACCTACGTTTAAAGGGGGCTGACTCTGTACGTATTCAACAGTTCCTAAAAGAAGACTTAGAAACGGTAATTAAGCGGAATAAACTAATAGAGCGGGCCTATATGTACCATGATGCCATTGCGATTATCGTTGCTGATGAACAGTGGTACGATCAAGTGTTAATTGCACAAACGGCCGACGAGCTGTTGACGATTGACCAGGTCAAGGCGGCCTTCGTCATAGCTTATCGAGATGAAAATACGATTGGTATTAGTGCCCGTTCCTTGGGCGATATTAACGTTCAGCTAATAATGGAGCAGTTAGATGGCGGTGGCCATTTAACGAATGCTGCAACCCAATTAAAGGATATAGGTTTAGAAGAAGCGGAAACGTTGCTTCAAGAAAAAATTACAAACTATTTAGAGGAGAGGAATTAAGATGAAAGTAATTTTTTTACAAGACGTTAAAGGTCAAGGAAAAAAAGGCGAAGTGAAGAAGGTGCCTGTTGGCTATGCAAACAATTACCTCTTTAAAAATAATTTGGCAGAAGAAGCAACACCGGCAAACTTACGTAAATTGAAGGCAAGACAGAAGAAAGCAGCACAGGAGGCCCAAGCGGAGAAAGAAGCAGCGATTGAAGTAAAAGAACAATTAGCTCGCACGAAGGTAGAAATTAAAGCAAAGGCCGGTGAAGGTGGCCGACTATTCGGTTCGATTACGAGTAAACAGATTGCCGAAGCCTTAAAAAAAGATCACGGTATTACTGTCGATCGTCGTCGGATTGAACTAGATGAACCGATTCGCAGTTTAGGAAGTAGGCAAGTGGAAGTAAAATTACACCCAGAAGTTACCGGAACAATCCACGTACAAGTCGTTGAACAAGCCTAGTATACGTGATGCTCTTCCCTCGTTATTTAAAACGAGGGAATTTAATGTTACGGAAGTCTTCTGTGACTCAATAGTGTGTATTTTCGTAGTAGGAGGGAAGACAGGATGGATCAAAGAAGAGTCCCACCGAATAGTCTAGAAGCAGAACAGGCAGTTATTGGAGCTATTTTTTTAGAGCCGGAAGCCTTTTCTACCGCTGCCGAACGGTTGACGCCGGCAGATTTTTATCGTACGAACCATCAGATTATTTTTCAGGCCATGTTAGATTTATTCGAAAAAGGTGAACCGATCGATTTAATTTCCGTAACGACCTTACTTACAAATGAAGATAAAATCGATGCTGTCGGAGGGGTCGTCTATTTAACACAATTGACCGAAAGCGTTCCAACTGCAGCGAACATCGATTACTATAGTAAAATAGTTGAGGAAAAGGCTATTTTACGCCGGCTGATTCAAACGGCTACCGACATCGTGACACAGACCTATGCCCGAGAGGATGAGGTCGATGAACTTATCGATGAAGCGGAACGGAGTATTTTAGCAGTTTCTAGTAGAAAAAATACACAATCCTTTAAAGAAATTAAAGATGTATTAATCGATGTTTATGACAATATTGAAAAGCTCCACCATGCAGAAAACGATGTGACCGGTATCCCAACCGGTTATAGGGATCTTGATCGAATGACCTCTGGCTTCCAAAAAAACGATTTAATTATTATTGCGGCTCGCCCTTCGATGGGAAAGACAGCCTTTGCTTTAAATATTGCCCAAAACGTCGCTACGACAACAGATGAAAATGTAGCAATCTTTAGTTTAGAAATGGGGGCCGAACAACTCGTACAACGGATGCTTTCGGCAGAAGGAAATATCGACTCGCAACGACTACGTACTGGCCGGTTGACAGAGGAAGATTGGACGAAATTAACGATGGCGATGGGAAGCCTTTCCCATGCGGGAATTTTTATCGACGATTCCCCTGGTATTCGGGTAGCGGATATTCGTTCGAAGTGCCGTCGTTTGAAGCAGGAGCATGGTTTGGGAATGATCATTATCGATTACTTACAGTTAATTCAGGGGAGTGGAACGAATCGCGAGAACCGTCAACAGGAGGTTTCAGAGATTTCCCGTTCGTTAAAGGCTTTAGCCCGGGAGTTAGAAGTTCCGCTCATCGCCCTATCGCAACTTTCACGAAGTGTAGAGCAACGCCAGGATAAGCGCCCGATGATGTCAGACTTACGGGAATCCGGCAGTATTGAGCAGGATGCGGATATCGTAGGCTTCCTATATCGTGAGGATTACTATGAAACGGATAAAAGTGAAGCCTCGGATAATCAAAATATTGAAATTATTATTTCCAAGCAAAGAAATGGTCCGACTGGTACGGTCGAACTTGCCTTTATTAAAAATATTAATAAGTTTATCGATATCGAATACAATATTCCGGAAGAAAATATTCCTCCACCGAACTTCTCCTAAAGGCATAGAGAAATACGTTGGATTCCTTCGGGGAAAAGTCCAACAAAACCGTGACAACACGCGACTTCTCCCCCGAACCTTATTGACTATTCAAACTATTATTGATACACTAGCACTTGTAATAAAAAGTAAAAAGAGACTTGAAAAAATTGTGGAGGTGCACGATGTCCTCAGTAGTTGTAGTAGGTACGCAATGGGGCGACGAAGGTAAAGGGAAAATTACCGACTTCCTGTCGCAAAATGCCGAGGTTGTCGCCCGTTATCAAGGTGGAAATAATGCTGGACATACGATTGTTTTTGGTGGAAAGACGT
The DNA here is from genome assembly GCA_937974845.1 of uncultured Pseudogracilibacillus sp. Classification (GTDB taxonomy): domain Bacteria; phylum Bacillota; class Bacilli; order Bacillales; family Amphibacillaceae; genus Pseudogracilibacillus. The sequence continues at coordinate 14,466 of CALJVC010000034.1, forward strand.
ATAAATTACATTTAATACCTTCCGGGGTCTTTTTCCCTGAGAAGATTAGTGTTTTAGGCAATGGTATGGTCATCGATCCGAAGGCCTTTGTAGAAGAGGTTAATTACATACATGAACACGGCTTTACAACGGATAACTTATGTGTCAGTAACCGGGCCCATGTCATCCTTCCTTACCATATTCGCTTAGATGTGTTGCAGGAAGAAGAAAAAGGTGTCAATAAAATCGGTACGACAGGAAAAGGAATCGGTCCTGCTTACATGGATAAGGCAGCCCGGACAGGTATTCGAGTTGCCGATTTACTCGATAAAGACGTGTTTAAGACTAAGCTAGAGCAAAATCTAGAAGAAAAGAACCGTCTATTAGAGAAGGTCTATGGGGTGGAACCCTTTGACTTAGACGAAATCTTTGAAGAATATTATGGCTATGGCCAAGAAATGGCCAAATATGTAAAGGATACGTCCGTCGTATTAAACGATGCCTTAGACCAAGGACGTCGTGTACTCTTTGAAGGTGCCCAAGGAGTCATGCTAGACATCGACCAAGGAACTTATCCCTTCGTTACTTCTTCGAATCCGGTAGCTGGTGGTGTAACGATTGGTGCCGGTGTTGGTCCGACGAAGATTTCTAACGTCGTCGGGGTATCGAAGGCCTATACGACCCGTGTAGGTGATGGCCCTTTCCCTACCGAATTAAAGGATGAAATAGGCGATCAAATCCGTGAAGTCGGTCGGGAATATGGTACGACGACCGGACGTCCACGTCGGGTTGGTTGGTTTGATAGTGTCGTCGTCAGGCATGCAAGACGGGTTAGCGGTATTACTGATTTATCGCTAAACTCCCTCGATGTCTTAACGGGAATTGAGACGTTGAAAATTTGCGTAGCCTACGAATATAAAGGGAAAGAAATTAAAGAATTCCCAGCGAACCTAAACGTATTAGCAGAATGTAAACCAATTTATGAAGAATTACCTGGTTGGACAGAGGATATTACCGGCGTAAGAAGTCTCGATGAGCTTCCGGCCAATGCCCGTCATTATTTAGAACGGGTATCACAATTAACTGGTATTCCACTTTCAATTTTCTCTGTTGGACCAGATCGCGATCAAACGAATGTCGTTCGAAGTGTCTATCGTTAATGATTCAAGGAAACAAGCTAGCCCTTTCACCTCTTGTCGTGAAGGGGCTTTTTCCTATCTTTCGTTTTATTCTATGCCGAGATTGCAGGGAAGATTATCAAGACAACTTGGTTAAAATAAGGTAAAATGAAATAATAAGTAGAAATAATTAAAATCGAAATTTTATGAAAGGATTTTGTATAGAAATGGGTATGAAAATTCTCGTCGTCGAAGATGAAAAGCCGATTGCAGATATTTTAGTCTTCAATTTAGAGAAGGAAGGCTATGAAGTGCTTTGTGTCCACGATGGCAACGAAGCGATTGACGTCGCTAAGGAAAAGGAACCGGATTTAATTTTGCTAGATTTAATGTTACCTGGAAAAGACGGGTACGAGGTATTAAGAGAAATACGCAAAACCCATACGATGCCAATTATTATGTTAACGGCTAAGGATTCGGAAATCGATAAAGTCTTAGGCTTAGAACTCGGTGCCGATGACTATGTTACAAAGCCCTTTAGTAATCGGGAGCTTCTAGCTAGAGTAAAGGCTAATTTGCGTAGACAACAACAAGTAATCGACGACTCTGTACAAACGAAGAAGGATATTCACATCGGTAAATTTACGATTCACCCTGATCAATATAGTGTATCTAAAAACGGGGAACATATCGATCTAACCCATCGTGAATTTGAGTTGTTTTATTATTTAGCCCGTCATATCGGTCAAGTTATGACGCGGGAACACTTATTAGAAACGGTTTGGGGCTATGATTATTTCGGTGATGTCCGTACGGTGGATGTTACCGTCAGACGACTCAGAGAAAAAATTGAAGATAATCCGTCCGAACCTGAGTGGATTGTGACACGAAGAGGAGTCGGGTATTACTTACACAATCCAGATGAGGAGTAAGTTTCTATGAAAAAGGTCGGATTTTTCCGTTCGATACAATTAAAATTTATTATTATTTACGTACTTTTAATTATCTTAGCCGTGCAAGTGATCGGTTCTTATGTAGCCCGGGAGCTTGAGGTAGAGCTTTTAAACAACCATAAAGAATCAGTACACGACCGAATTGGTTTGCTAAAGTACAATGTCGAACAAGCCTTTAATAAAGAAAGGACGAAGGAAGGAGATGAACCGACGCTCCAGGAGGAAATTCAAAACAGTCTTGTGGATGTCGATTCAAGCTCCTTAAATATTCAAATTATTAACGACCAAGGTCGGGTTCTTGGAACAAACGACTACTCGAATCAAAATATCGTTGGAAAAAAAATCTCTGATGGCATTGTCCAAAGGGCAATCAAGGTCGGTACGTCTATCGATAATACCGTGTTAAACCATGAAACTGGGGAGCGGATTTTCGTTCGAGTCGAGCCTATCGTTTCAAGTAAACGGGAGGATCAAGTGCTCGGTGTTATTTATTTGGAGTCCTCTTTAGAAGGGGTATATAGCCAACTTTCTAAAATGAATGAGATTTTTTTCAAAGGTTCGCTAATTGCGATGGCTGTGTCGATTTTATTAGGTATTTTAGTTGCCCGGGCGATTACGAAGCCAATCGTCGAGATGCGTAAACAGGCGCAGACGATGGCTAGAGGAGATTTCTCGCAAAAGGTTAAAGTTTACGGCCAGGATGAAATTAGCCAATTAGCCATTACCTTTAACCATTTAAACGACCGTTTGAAGCACTCTATTGCAGCAACAGAAAAGGAACAACGGAAATTGAGCTCTGTAGTTGAAAATATGTCTGAAGGGGTAATTGCTACAAATAGCAAGGGGCAAATTACGCTAGTAAATGAGGCGGCGGGCCGATTATTTAACCGCAATCCGAATAGTTTAATAAACCGTAACTTAATCGAGTTGTTGCAATTGGAAGAAAAGGTAGATCATATTGATGAATTGCAACAGGATGGTTCGATTATTTTAGATTTTAGTGATGAACGATCAATTTTTTATGTGCGGGCTAATTTTACCGCTATCTATGATGAACATCAGGATGCAATAAGTGGTTTTATTACGGTGTTAAGCGACGTTACAGAAGAGGAGAAAATCGAACAGGAGCGACGGGACTTCGTTTCGAACGTATCCCACGAATTACGTACGCCATTAACGACTTTAAATAGTTATATCGAAACCTTAATGGAAGGTGCTTGGAAGGATGAAAAACTGGCACCAAAATTTTTACGTGTTATCCAGGAAGAAACAGGTCGAATGATCCGTATGGTTAACAGCTTGCTTCAGCTCTCCCGTGTCGATAGTAAGGAACTGCAATTGCATCGAGAAGCGGTAGATTTCACGCAATTGTTTCATGATGTCATCGATCGTTTTGAAATGAACTTAAAAGAAGAACAAGGTATTGTCTTTGAAAGGAAGATAGCCGATGAAGCTTATTATGTGTGGGCGGATCGCGATCGGCTAACCCAAGTCCTAGATAACATTATTTCTAATGCGATTAAATATTCCCCAAACGGCGGTACGATTACGTTTAAGTTAAGGAAAAAGTATCGTCAAATCGTCATCAGTATTAAGGATGAAGGAATCGGTATTGAATACGATCAACTCGATAATATTTTCGATCGTTTTTACCGTGTTGATAAGGCTCGTACCCGAGAGTTAGGTGGAACGGGTCTAGGTTTAGCTATCACTCGTGAACTTGTAGAGGCACATTATGGACAGATTTGGGCCAACAGTAAAGAAGGTGAAGGAACAACGATTTATTTCACCTTACCGCTAATGAATGAGATGCGGAGGCAATCAGTATGAACCGTGAAACGATCAAGTCTTTTATCCTAACCGTTTTAGTAGGGCTGAGCTTTTTACTATCCTACATTTTATGGAGCTATCAGCCAAAGTACGAGATGTTTTATGATTCGAGCTATATTAATGAAGTAGACCTTGGGGGAGAAGAATTTAGCCAACATGACGTGATGAAACCTTCACAAATTATTTTTCATCGTGGAAAAGGGGAAACCTTAGGCTTTACCGATCCGAAGGACCGGCATATTTTTTATAAAGAAATTTCTTCCTGGGACGTCACTGATCTCGTTTTGACAGATTTTATCGGCGACGAAAAGCAACCTACTGAAGCAAGTTATGTAGAAGTGATTTTTCCTAGTGATTTTCCAATCCAACTATTGACGAGTATTTTCTCCATTCAAGAGTTAAACATCGAACTACCGAATTGGACCTCCGATCGCTTTTTCTTAATTTCCCATGATAATGCCGAATTAACGGTACGAATTTATGCGAAGGAAAGGGCGGAAGTTATTGAAGCAAATATTGTAAAATCTGGGGCCTTTCAATATATAGAAAAATTTAATGAGTCCCACCCACCTTTACAGCGTTATGTACGCGTTCCTTTTGGTGAGGAGGCGATTTATATTCCAGAAAAGGTTACGGACATGGCGGAAAAGACCTTAGTAGCTAATCGTTTAGATCCGGAATTGTTTATCAATGCTTTATTTAGTAATCCCTCTTTAGTGAAACCGAGCCAAAAAGAGTCTTTTTATACCGATGGCCAACGGGGAATGCGACTTTTTCAGGAAGGGAAGTATTTGGAATTTATCCATCCTATAGAAACGAATGAGGAAAAGCTCGAAGCTGACGAATTGGTAGAAAAGAGCGTCGATAAGGTGAACGAACATAAAGGATGGATCAATGAGTTTTATATGGAAGCTGTAGATACCTTAAAGGGCGAGGTATCCTTCCGCTTGCATTACGATGGGATTCCTGTGTATGACTTCCAGCATTTATCGACGATTGTGCAAATCTGGCGTGAGCAGGAACTGTATCAGTATAATCGCTCCCTCATACAAATAGGACATCTATTGAATTCTATCGAGGTTGACGTACCTAGCGGGGAGGAAGTGATCCGGGCCTTAGAAGTTAATGAAGATTATCAAATGGATAAATTAAAAGATATTCAAATCGGCTATCATTTAAAATATAACGATGAAGTCCATAGCGTCACATTAGAACCGGCCTGGTTTATGTTTTATGAAGATCAATGGCTCCGCATCCCTTTTGTCCATAATGATACGGAGTATTTAGGAATAAGGAGCGATTAGCATGCAATGGGGTCAAATTAAAACATTATTAATTGTCAGCTTCCTTATTCTAAACATTTATTTATTCATCCAGTTAATGGAGAAAAAAGAGGAAGCCGACATTGGGATCTTAGAACAACATACTTCCTCGATTGAAGAGCAACTTCGGGATGATGGGATAACCTACGGGACCCTTCCGGATAAAGAATATGAAGAAACCTTCATCTCCGTTAAGCCCTTTGACTTTACAGAGGAAGCTCTACAAAGTGAACGTAAACTGAAAAGCCAACGGGCGACGATAGTTCAACAACATTTAATCGTTTCGACGCTCGAAGAAGGATTATCCTTAAGTGATACAAGTACAAAGGAACAGTTGATGAATACTTTTGGCCAACTTGTATACTTTGCAGATGAGTATACCTTTTGGAATTGGAATAAAGAATATAATATTTTGATTTTTTTCCAAAACAAGTTCGACCGACCAGTATATTATAATCAAAATGGTCTCGTCTTACTTTTTTTAGATAAAGATAACGAAGTGAAGTTTTATATGCAAACGATGTTAGGCGAAGCGGAGGCTTTAGCGGAAAAACGCGAATTAATGAAGCCAATGGAAGCTATTGAAACCCTGTATCGGGCAAACGAATTAGAATTAGATAGTCATATCGATCATGTAAATATTGGCTTCCATACCCGGGTTCCCTTCGAAACCGATATTCAAGTTCTAGCCCCAATTTGGAAGGTGCAAGTGAATAAAGAAAAGAATTATTTTATCAATGCGATAGAGGGCTTTATTTTTTCAACGGATGAGAAGGAATTTTTACAAGAAGTGATTGCAGGTTTTGCTGATGAAATTCGTATTCAACGACATAAGGATAGCGATTTAGAGGAAATATATGACTATGTAACTAACTTACTAGAAGACAATAACTGAGGTGAAGAGGAAGATGAGTTTACGCTTTAGCGTATTAGCTTCCGGTAGTACGGGGAATGCTTTTTATATAGAACACGAAGATACACGCCTGCTAGTTGACGCAGGCTTGAGTGGAAAGAAGATGGAGGAGCTATTTTCGCAAATAGAAGCCGATCCGGCAAAACTGGATGGTATTTTAGTGACCCATGAACATAGCGACCATATTAAGGGGCTAGGCGTCCTTGCTCGGAAGTACGATCTACCGATTTATGCTAACGAAAAGACATGGCGTGCGATGGAAGGCCAGATTGGTAAGATTCGTACAGATCAGAAGTTTCATTTTGAAGCAAATCGGGTTCAAGATTTCGGGACGATTGAAGTGGAATCCTTTTCTGTATCCCACGATGCTGCCGATCCGATGTTTTTTAATTTTCGGGCTGGGGATAAAAAGGTAACGTTGATTACTGATTTAGGCTATGTATCGGAAAAAATTAAACGAACGATCGAAGGGGCGAATGCCTATGTATTTGAGGCAAACCATGACGTCAGCATGTTACAGATGAGTTCCTATCCTTGGAGTGTGAAGCGACGTATTTTAAGCGACTATGGCCATGTGTCTAACGAAGATTGTGGCCTTGCCCTATCCGATGTCGTGACGGATGATACCGAGCGAATTTATCTAGCCCATTTAAGTAAGGAAAACAATATGAAAGAATTAGCCAATATGTCGGTTCATCAAGTATTACGAGAAAGAGGAATCGATATACCCCTTTACGATACCGACCCCGAAGTAGCGACACCCCTTTATGAGGTAGGTTAAGACGGGGGAAGGCTTCTAGGCTTTGTTTAAATTTTCCTGAATCGAACATGGTATAATAAGTTCAGATACTTAACAACTTTCGTAGGAAATGGAGTGAATCCAATATGGGATACTATTCGAATAATGAACCACCGATGGGACCGCCACCTAAGAAAAAGAATGGCTGGCTCTTGCCAATTGTCATTGCGGTAACCGTAGCCATTTTACTTTTATTAGTCATCTATCCAAATTTAAGCGGTAAAAATATCGTTTTAGATGATGAGAAAGAGCAGGCAGACTCATCCCAGACGGAAGAAAAAGTTGAGAAGGAAAAGGTTCGTTCGGAATCGGTCCAAGTTGATGTATCGACGCAGATTACAGAGATAGTAGAGGAAGTTTCCCCGGCGGTTGTCGGGGTAACGAACCTACAGATGCGCTCAGATTTTTGGCAACAAGGAGCAGAGACGAGTGAAGCAGGGACTGGTTCGGGTGTAATTTATAAAAAGGACGACACCTATGCTTATATCGTAACGAACCAACATGTTGTAACCCAAGCGGATGCCGTTGAAATCGTCTTGAATGATGAGACGAATCTTGAAGCAGAAATCTTAGGCACCGATTTATTTACGGATTTAGCCGTCCTACGGGTCGATGCAGATAAAGTAGGGGATCCGATTTCCTTAGGTTCTTCCGAGGCTTTAAAGGTCGGAGAACCGGTTATCGCTATCGGTAACCCTTTAGGTCATATGTTTGCAGGCTCGGTAACCCAAGGTATTATAAGTGGAAAGCAACGCACGATTCCGTTAGATTTTAACAACGACGGACGACCGGATTGGCAGGCGGAAGTGATTCAAACCGATGCTGCCATTAACCCTGGAAATAGTGGTGGAGCCTTAATTAATATTGAAGGGCAATTAATTGGGATTAATTCGATGAAAATTAATCAACAACTTGCCCAGGGAATTGGTTTTGCTATTCCTATTGATACAGCGAAGCCAATTATCGATCAACTAGAAACCTCCGGCCACGTCACACGGCCTTTTATGGGGGTAGAAATATATTCCTTAGAAGAAGTGCCTAAGGCTGAATGGAAGCGAACTTTAAAATTACCGGATGAAATCGAAGGAGGCGTCTACATATGGAGTGTAGAACCTTTATCTCCTGCTGAGAAAGCCGGTTTAAAACGATTGGATGTCATTACCGAATTTGATGGAAAACAAATTACAAACATTTTAGAATTACGAAAGATTTTATATGAGGAGAAAAAGGTCGGTGATACGGTCGACGTAGCCTATTATCGTAATGGTAAACGCTTCGAAACGAGCCTGACCTTAACGGAACAAAAGTAATGTAGAGTAGAAAAGTGGAACGGGGGGAAGTATTCCTTTCGTTCCTCAATTTTTATGGTGAAGGAGGAAAGGCTTTGTCTATTGCTCGTCGTTGTCCTATCTGTTCCGAGCAAAATGGATGTCAAATCGAGGATAGGGAGGTTGCCTGTTGGTGTACGACCTATCATTTTCCAGAAAGCTTGTATGCTGAACTAGAGAAGCTTCCGACACGTTGTATATGTGAATCTTGTGCTAAAAAACTCGGTGCAAGGAAGAAAGTTATTCACAAAAAGTAAAGTTTATACACAAACTGTGTACAAATGAATAATTTTTTTATATAAAGGTCGATATTTAGAAAAATAACGAATAGTAAATCAATATATGTGCGCCAATTGTGGATATGTGGATAAGTCTATGGATAACTTGTACACAAAGGATTCACATTAAGCCGTGGATAAAGAAAGTGAGAAAATAGGTGCTTTATCCTATTTGTAAAATAGCTCTTTACGCCGCTATGGTAGGAAAAGACGATAAGAAGAAGGGTGAACAATATGTTAAAAGCTGTTTGTATTGATGATGAACGTTTGGCTTTGAATTTTATGGAGCATTTGTTAGAGGGAGTCGATGAAGTTAAACTCGTTGCTTCTTTTCAGCATGGAAGAGAGGGTTTAGAATTCGTATTAAAGGAGAAGATAGATGTCGTTTTTTTGGATATTGAAATGCCGGAGTTCAATGGTTTAGAGTTAGCAGAGAAGATGTTAGAGAAAAAGCCGGAGTTAGATATTGTCTTTGTGACAGCTTATAATGAATACGCGGTGAATGCCTTTGAAGTTAACGCCATTGATTATTTAATGAAACCTGTGAAAGCAGACCGACTGCAAAAGACGATCGACCGATTGCTAGCAAATAGAATAAGTGAAAAACCGGTACAGGAAGGAGCAAAGAAGTTATGGATTCGTTTAGGATATAATCTTAGTTTCGCCTTAGAAAATCAAGCCTTTGAACCCCTGAAATGGCGGACGGCTAAAGCGAGAGAATTATTTCTGTTTTTGTTACAAAATCATGGTTCCCTGGTACATAAAGGAACGCTTATGGAAATTTTATGGGGAGAAGATGAAGTAGATCGTGGCTATTCAATCTTATACACAACTGTATACAACATTCGAAAAGCCTTGCAAAGCTATGCGGAATTTATTGAGTTACAAAACACCAACGATGGCTATATGCTGGTGTTACATAATGTCGAAGTAGATCTCCATGAATGGGAAAAACAGTTGCAGCAACTGCCTGATGATGTAACTGATCAGACGATCGATCGATATTTATCGGTTATGGAGTTAAATTCAGGTCCTTATTTAAATGAGTATGGTTATATTTGGGTAGAAGCGGAAAAACAAAATTTAGAAAATAAGTGGATCGTCCATTCGAAAAAGATTGCTAGTTTTTATATAGAAACTGAACAGTTTGACCAGGCAATCGATTGGTTGGAAAAGATGGCTCTAAGAGTTCCGGAACTAGAGGAAGCCCATCTCTGTTTAATGAAGATCTATGCTAGGCAAGGAAAGCACCATCTCGTACAACAGCAATATGACGAGTACGTTACGGTCCAACGATTTTACGATTTAAAGCCGAGTCCGAAAGTACAGAAGTGGTTTATGGAGTATCTTGATAGTATCTAGGATACGAGATTGATCAAGCATTCAAATCTAAGCGAAATAAATGAACATCTTGTGTAAGCCATATATAATTTTCATGAACGATCAAGAATAGCAATAAGAAATGGATTAAATGAAAATCATATTATTTAGTCCATTTCTTATTTTTTTATTCGTTAATGTGACGACGGGAACAAAGCGATAATGAATCACTGGCCCCAACTTTACAACTTCACAAAATTGTCACAAAAATATCCTCATACCCCTTAACTCCATTTTTTTAATGTTTAACCATATCGTACCTATATTTTCTCGCTAGAAAAATATGAAGAATAATGAAAAAAATAAATGTTTTGTTCATTGTTTATAAATTGTTAAGAAATGTTTAGTATTTTTGTAATGTCAATAAATATTGTCACTCTAGATTTATTAATCAATTGTTTTAAATAGCTAATGATGTTTAGTGAATGTTTATATTCGAATAAAAAGAAGGGAGCATAAAGAAAAATGACCAAAAGGTTGAATGTATTTATTTTAGTTATGTTTTTATTAGGTCAAACCATACTTGGACCGATTGCATCGACCGCTGGATCCGTATCTGCCTCCGATAAGGAAGAGGATAAAGATCTGGAAAAGATTGATGGATCTTCATTAGTCAAAGCGCTAGAAGATGCAGAAGAGTATTTACATGCAGAGGAGGATTATACTAAAGACTCCTTTACAGCCTTTGTCGAAGCTGTGACTGCAGGAGAAAATTTGCTTGAAGATTCTCAAACAATAGAGCAAGTGGATGTGGATGAGGCAGTGACAGAAATCGAAAAGGCGATTGAAGCACTGCAAAAAGTAACAAGTTCGGAGCAAGAGCCAACAATTGATGAGGTTGAAGATGAAAAGTTTACAGAGGAAGAATCTGTTTCTCAGGAACTTGTAGAAGATAAGAAGCAAAAGGGTGAAAGCGAAAAAGCTGAAAAGAAATCGACGGAAGTTGAAGTCAAGAAGAGTAGAGCTGCTCAAACGAGACAATCAGACAGTTTCATCATAACGGTTTCTGAAATAACCGACCAGCATGGTGAACCTTACACGGAAGATAGGCCTTTAAATATTAATGATGAGTTTCGCGTAAAACATGAATGGAAGTTGGCGAACAATCATAATTATGAGCCGGGCGATACTGAAACCATTGAACTACCGAAGGAAATTTATGTTCCAGAGGAGCGTGAAGGTGAATTAAAGGATGAAGCTACACAAGAGGTTATTGCTTATTACAAGGTTAATAAAGATGGCACGGTAACCCTAGAGTTTACTGACTTTGTCAAAAAGGCCAGCGATGTGACTGGTTGGTTTGAAATCTTTGGAAAATTAGATTTAGACGAAGTTGAAAATGACGGTGGAAAGGTCAAGATTAGTCCTATTGATGGTGAGGGAGGTATTACACTTCCGATAGACCAATCTCAAATCGAAAAAACGACGGAAAAGCAAGGTAAACCAAACCGGTCCTACAATGCCGATGAAATCGAATGGACGGTGACGATCAATAAAAATGCCCTTTTCCTAGAAGAGGCGAAAGTGACAGACCTTCTGCCAGAGGGGACAGAATATATCGAAGGATCTTTAGCCATCGAGAAGTATCCAGCAAGTTTGAATGGAAGGCCTACAGGTGAGCGTGAGGCAGTTACAGGTGTCACACCTGAGCTAGACGGCCAAAGCTTATCCATCCCTCTTGGCGATATTAATGAGGTCTACGTAATTAAATACAAGACCAAGGTGACCGATCTTGAAAAGAAACATTTCAACAACAAGGTGAGTTTAACCGATAAGGAACTAAAGGATACTAGTGCCCATGCAACAGTAACGATTAATCGTGGGGAACCACTTAAAAAAGGTGTTGTAGAGAACTATGATCCGAAGACAGGTATCATTACTTGGTACTTAGAATTCAACTATAATCAGAAGGATTTAGACAATATTACTTTAGAGGACAATTGGACACCAGAAGGGAAAGTTGAATTAGTCGATGGTTCCGTATCCTTCCAACGAGTTGAAATTGACGAAGATGGAAAGGCACATCCAGTTGGAGAAGCAATTGATCCAAGTGAACTTGGGAACTTAAAGAAAGAAGAAAATGGATTTAAAATTGAAGGGATTACGACTGATCAGCCTTACAAGGTGACCTATCAAACGAAAGTGATCGAAAGAGAGATAGAAGGCTTTAACTTAAATAATGTTGCCTCCTTTGAAAACAATGAG
>CALJVC010000035.1 GCA_937974845.1 uncultured Pseudogracilibacillus sp.
CTAAATCTTGTTTCAAGTTGACTACCGTGCTATGGCTACGACCTTTGCGATATGGGCTATTTAAAATTTCATTAAGTTTCGTCTCCGTTTTTTCTTCAAATACTCCTGTAACTCTTAAACCATAATACTTTTGAAAGTCCTTCACTACTTTTTCTGTTGATGGACCAAAGGAAGTATTCGGATTATTAGATACTTTAAATCCTACTTGAGCAAGATTTTCTTTCATCTTTAAAACATCATCACTCTTATTACCTCGGCTAAGGGAGTTTCCTACTAAAGTATCGATTTTATTTCTTACTGTAGTATCCACCTTACCCGTTTGCGCTAAACCGTAATATTTTTGAAACTCTTTAACCTTTTTTTCAGTCGATGGACCGAAAGATGGCGTAGGATTCTTCGAAACTACAAAACCCAGCTTCGCTAGTTGTTCCTTAATGTATATTGCATCTTTTCGATAATCACCACGTTTCAGCGGTGTATTTAATAGATTGTTCATTTTCGCTAATGTTACTTCATCTGCTATTCCATTTTCTACTAAATTATAAAATCTTTGAAACTCTTTAACCTTTTTTTCAGTCGATGGACCATATTTTGTATTTGGTTTGTTAGATACTCTAAATCCTAATTTTTCTAAATCTTGTTTCAAGTTGACTACCGTGCTATGGCTACGACCTTTGCGATATGGACTAGTTAGTATCTTGTTTATCTTGTTGTTTGTATTATAATCCACCACACCAGTAACTTTTAGTCCATAATATTTTTGAAATTCTTTTACTTTTTTTTCAGTCGATGGACCAAAACTATTATTAGGATTTTTTGATACAGTAAAACCGATTATAGCTAAATTTTCCTTTAATCTTTTAACTTCTGGACTTTTATCACCTTTTTTTAAAAGAGCATTTTGATAGCTTTGCCTATCAATTTGTTTTTCAAAGTTTGTGATGTTTTTTATAGAATCTTTAGCTCTATTATCTGAACTTCTCTCATTTTCAATTACTTTGTTTTCTTCAACTATATCCTGGTGGGCTTCCTCTTTAAATAAAACATTATCTTCTACAGGCATAATTTCAGATGAAGTATCAATATCATCACTCAACACTAAACCATTAGAGACCATTAATAATATCAAAATCCGTGCGACTAAAGATTGCATTGACGAAATTAAAAAAAACATTACCTCACTCCTTTCTTTTATTTCATAATAATTTTAAATTAATTATTATGATTTTTTAAATGCTCTTTTTATTACTCTAATAGGTTTCGTAATTTTCCAGGATTTACTTTCTGACATATATTCGTATTTTTCCTTATAATGTTTTAATTCTTTTTCCAATTGTCGAATTTTTTCATCTCTATTATCTGTTTCTATAACTTTAAAACCTATTTTAATTGGTTTAGTTCTCTTATATTCTTTTATACTATCTATTTCAACTCTTTTAGGTTGTTTTTTATATAAAGTGTTTTTGAAGTTCCTTAATCTAGAAGGTAGTCCTGAAGCAACAATAGAAACCTGATTGCTATTAATTTCTTTCACATAACCATATAAATTTTCAGAAATAGCTTTTCTTCTTACCCAACCCTTGTAATCCATGCCTTTAAAATCACCTTTAATTTCAAATTTTTTTACTTTGTGATTTTTAGGTAAGTCGGGAATACGAATTTCTCTAACATTTTTTGTCCGGAAAGCTTCATAAACAGGGTTAAAATCGAAAAAATACATATTATTTTTAGGAGTATCTTTCGTTTCAGGAAAATAGTAATCTATAATCTCTTTTGGAATATCTCTAGCCACACCTTCTAAAGGGAATAGGTGATTACTTATTTGTGGTCTAGAATTCACTTCATTGACATAAGCTTCCCAGGTGTCTTCATTGACTAACATGTCTACATCACAATGAGTTAAACCTGGAATAGACTTCATAGCACGTACAGCTATGTCTTTTATATGATTCGGAACTTCATCTGTAATATCCACTGGATCCCTTTCTTTCAAGTTCTTTCCTTGAGCTCTAAGATACACTTTCTCCCCATTTTTAGGTACATATTTTAAAGATTTACCTTGCTCTTCTAAAAACTTTTTTAAAGATTGATCTACTTTAATAGTTCTATCTCTTATAAATGGATTCTTTCTTCTAATAATATTTTTCTTTTTTATTAACTTACGAATATTATCTTTCCCATTCCCTATTACATTAGCCGCTTCTCTTCTATATATTCCTAGAACTCGATCTTCGAGTACATAAACTCTATAATCTTCTCCTTTTATAAACTTTTCGACAATCACATCACCAAAACCTAACTTATTTCTTACATGATTAAGCGCATGTTTAAATTCTTCAGTGGTGCGAATATCTGTGAAAACTCCCCTACCTGCTCCTGCATTTGTAGGCTTTAAAACTAATGGATAACCTAGTTTTTCAGCATATTCAATAATCTCATTATCTGATATTTCAGAGTTAAAGGACCTACCTTCTGGAATAGGTATATTATTTTTTCTAAGATACTCATATGTTTTCGGTTTCTCCATACATATCTTGATAGCTTCAGTGGTTACTTTATCTCCTCGAGCAACCGTGAACCAATGTTCTTTTTTACCATCACTTAAACTGTATTGTACAGAAGGAGGAATTGCCTTCCCCGTCCTTATTCGAAACTTTAATGTTAATCCACGTCTCCATCCTTCTAAAGCCATTAAATATGTACAAGTTTTATAACCTGTAATATCTGAAGGTAAATGATCCAAATGTTCTAACCAATTTTCCTTTTTTATATCCATAATATTCAACCCACCTTTTATAATTTAACTGTTTTTATATGAAGGTTTTCAATATCTTTAATATACGAACTAAACAATTTTTTAGTTAATTCAACAAATAATTTAGAATCACCAGTTGTATAAAATTCATATTTAGGGTCAATAGTTGAAATGTTATTTATTTTATAAAGATTCAATACAGCACTGACTTCCCTTGCCGTTTCTTCCCCTGATGATACAATTTTAATTTCTTCTCCTAAGAAGTCTTGAATTGTATCTCTAATTAAAGGATAGTGAGTACAACCTAAAATCAATGTATCTATATCATTTTTTGTAAATACTTCTAAATGTTTTTGTACCTCTTCTTGTATTATCTCTCCTTCTAACTCACCTCGTTCTATTAATGGTACAAAGGTAGGGCAAGCCTTACTCAGAGTTCCTGCTTTTGGATGTATTTTTTTAATTTCTTTTTCATACTTTTCGCTATAAATTGTAGATTCAGTTCCAATAATACCAATTTGTTGATTTTTACTATTCTTTATTGCCGTTCTCGCCCCTGGTTGTATTACGCCGACTACAGGTATATCAAGTTTTTCTTCTAGTTCATACAAAGTATGAGCTGTTGCTGTATTACAAGCAATAACCAACAATTTAATATTCTTACCTAATAAAAAGTCAACCATTTCCCACGTATATTTTCTTACTTCTTCTTTAGGTCTTGAGCCATAAGGACAACGTGCAATATCTCCCAAATAAATTATGTTTTCCCTTGGCAACTGTCGCATTATCTCCTGCATTACTGTTAATCCGCCAACTCCTGAGTCAATTACCCCTATTGGTTCTTCCATTATTTCAAATCTCCCTTTAGTCATTTACGTCCTATCGACTTACTAATAAATCGAAAAGGTTTCATAATTCGCCAAGAAGTACTGTTTTCAATATGATGAATATCCTTTTGTACTCGTTCTTTCAAACGAGTTAAGCGAATTTTTTCTTTTTCCATCCGGCGTAAAGTATGTTGCCCAGTACCTTTTTTCGATATTTCATATATTTCTAAAATATCGAAACCTACAGCGACTGGTTTATTCCACACCTCGGTCTCTATTTTTTGGACATTTGTTCCTCGTGTGTATTGTGGAATAATTTCTTTAAATTGTTTTACTTTTTCTAAATTGTTTCCTGCGACAACAATTTCTATTTCATCAAAGACGATTGTCTTAACGTGACCGTGCAAGTCTCGGTCAAGGGCCTGGAGTTTTAACCAACGGTGGTAGGATTCACTTGTCACATCACCCTTCACCGTATACTTCCTAGCATGGAGCTTACCTAAAGGCGCTGGAGCTACTTCTACCTCTAAGGCTGAACGGTTTTCCATCGGTTCTAAAACGGTCGACATATCGAAATAAATTTTCGAGTCGGAAGTATCGATTCCCTTCGTTTCAGGAAAATAATAATCGATAATCGCAGCGGGAATATTCCGGGCTTTTCCCCTTAATGGGAAAAGAATACCTCCAATTTGGGCCGTCGCATTAATTTCTAATACTACCGCCTTCCGATCTTTACTCTCGGCATCGTCAATAATAATATCTACCCCGGCATGGTGTAGACCAGGAATTGCTTTTACAGCATCGATGGCAATTTGTTTTAAGGCATCATCGATTTCATCGGTTACATCGATTGGATCACCACCAATCGATACATTTGTCTTTTCACGGAGTAAAATATACTCACCCTTTTTGGGTACACTGTCTAAATCATAGCCTTTTTCATTTATAAAGCTCTCGATCTCCTGGTCAATATGAATCAAACAACTGTTTAACCTAGCATTTTGTCGTCGTTCATAGTTTTTCATTTCAATTAGCTCTTCTATCGTGTGCACGCCATCACCCGTAATGTTCGCAGGAATCCGATTGTATACAGCGATGACCTCATCCTCTACTACATAAAAACGGAATTCCTTTCCTTGGGCATGTTCTTCAACGATAATCTCATCATAGCCGAGTTCATGGCGTACGTAATGTAACGCCTCTCGAAACTCCGCATCATTCTGTAAATTCGTCACCACTCCCATACCAAGGCTTGCGTCTGTCGGTTTACACACGATAGGATAGGTTAAACTCTGACTAAAGCGAAGAATTTCTTCGTCGGAATCTTCCGCTGTAAAACCTCTCCCCCGAGGTACCGGAACTCCTGCCGTAGCTAAAATTTCCTTGGTCACCCCTTTGTCAGAAGCTAACTCTACCGCTTCGTTCGTTACTTTATCTCCCCGGGTACGGAAAAAATAATGTGTCCGTTCGGGTGAACTTAAGGAAAATAAGCGACCTGGTGGGTTTACACCGAAAATAACCATATCTTGGAAGTGCTCAGAATCTTTCGTGTACCACTTTAACTTTAAGCCACGACGCCAACCTTCAAGGGCGACAGCAAAAGCATCCAAGCGGGTTTTTCTCGCATTGACAACTATTTCATTCGGTAATTGTGGCAAACTAATACCTGTATGTTTTTTCACAATCGATTACTCCTTTAACGTCCGTTCAATAATTTTTACCCTTTACAATTGCACCAAAAAAGCGAATCGGTGCAGTTAATTTCCATGACATGCTACGATGATATTTACGTCTTTTAATTTCTAGGGCTTTGATTTCCTCATTCAGCTCTTTTAGCTCCTCCCGTAAGGAGTGCATTTCATGTTCTAAAGTCCTAAAGTTAGCTCTAGAATCAAAACCAACCTTAACAAAGCCATCGTAAGGTTCTTCTTTTATTTCTGTAACCGTAGCCCTTTCCTCATCTTCGGTAATACCGTGAACAAAATCATCTAACATTTCTGGATCTTGACCTGCTACGACGATTTCTATAGAGTTCTCATCGAGAATCGATACAAAGCCATGGAGTCCGCGTTCAAAGGCTTGCTTCCTTAAACCTAGATGATAGCCATGATTTAAGACATCCCCATAAACAATATACCTTTTCATATGTATAGTACCAACAGGAGCTGGAGAAACAGTAGATATATGTCCTTGGCGGGAATTTAATGGCTCTAAAACATCGTAATAATCGAAGTAAATCTTCTCTCGATCCGTCTCGATATCCTTCGTCTCTGGAAAGTAATAATCGATAATCGCCTTAGGAATATCTCGAGGTTTTCCGCGCATAGGAAAAAGTAATCCTCCAAGTTGGGCGGTTGGGTTCAGTTCAATAACAAAGGCCTGTTCCTTTCCTGACGAATCCGTTTCGACCATTAAGTCTACTGCACCGTGGAGAAGACCAGGGACTGCCTGTAAGGCATCGACAGCTAAACGTTTCACTTCCTCCGATAAATCGTCGAGGACATCGACTGGTTCACCGCCAAGGGAGATATTCCCTTTATCACTTAAATAAACGATCTCGCCCTCTGCCGGTACCGACGTTAAATGATAACCATGGGAACTAAGATAGCTAACCAGTTCCTCATCTACTGGAATTAAAGTAGTCGAAAGGCGCGGATTCAAGCTCCTTTCTTCGTTTTTCCGTGCAATTAATTCCTCAATTGTCTGGCGACCGTCGCCGGTCACATTCGGTGGAACACGTAAAATAGCACCGACTACTTCATTCTCCACGACATATAAACGATAGTCCTTTCCATCAACATACTTTTCCACAAGGAGCTTTTCGGTTCCTATCTTCTGACGAAGCTCGGCGATGACACGACGGCATTCTTCTTCCGTCTTTATATTCGTCCAAACACCACGACCGAAACTACCATCGATCGGTTTTATAACGACAGGAAAGCCTAACTGCTTTACATAAGCGACGATTTCTTCCGTGCCTTCCTCTGGACCAAAGCCTCTACCTTCTGGTGTGGGAAGGCCTTTTTCCTTCAACTTTTCCTTCGTCTTTTCCTTATCCATTCCAATCTCTACTGCTTCATTAGTTACTTTATCTCCCCGGGTACGAAAGAAATAATGGGAACGTTCTTTCGAATGCAAAGAAAAAAGTTGCCCTGGATTGTCAACATACCACGTCTTCATATCCTTGAACTTCTCGGAATCCTTCACATGCCATTTTAAGGTTAAGCCACGACGCCAACCCTCGAGGGCAACGACATAAGCATCTAAATAATTATTCTCTATTTCTGAGACCACTTCTTTCGTCAAGTGTGGTAACCATTTCGTATTTACGGGTTGCAACATGCTACCTCCTAGTCGTAATCATATTTTCTGCTCTCTTTTACGAGTAGCGAGAAAACTTGTAAATTCAGGAAACGTCTTTCCATTTAATAAGTCTAACCATAGTCTTGCTTCTGCTTCGATAAAATAATCCCCTAAAAGTTGATCCGTTTTCCGGTCAAACTCGTCGTAATTCCCCGGCTTTGGTGTAAACTCTCCAAAGACGAGCCCTTCTTCAGAACGTAAAAAGTCAATCCGCATAAAGGGTGTGGGAATTGCCTTACTTAAGGCTTCTACTTGAGCGATTTCTTCTTCAGTCACTCCTTGGCCAGCAAATAATGAGGCATCATATTTCCCAGTCGTAATCCGCCTGCCATCTACCGTCCACCAAGCATGACGGATTTCAGGATCACGGACAATTTCTAAAATTAATCCTACCTTCCCGTAAAAACTATAAAACTTTATATCTCTTGCGGGAAGTAGATCTGCCTTATTTTCATAGATTAATTCTTCTACTAGCCATTGGTCCTCAGCGACGGCACCGCTTCGTAAATCTTCCTGCATCGCTTCTTTTAAAGCTTCGAAACTAGTCAATGTCTTCGTCTTATGGACGTCGTAAATGTTTTCTTCGTCGTGCACAAGGTAGACACCGCGAGCGCCTCCAGCATCGGCTGGTTTAATTACGGTAGCCTCCCGCGGACTCAAGGAATCCAAGGTGTATGTCTCCTCGTCGATTTGCGGTACCCTTATTCCAAAGGCTTGAACGAAGTCATAGGCTGTACGCTTATCGTCCAGAGCCCAATCAGGTAATGGCCCGACTAGTTGGCTCTGCCTGATTCGCTTAGTTAAACTAGCGCGAAAAGAGGAAGCCTGTCCTAAGGAAACGGGTGCTTCTTCCAAACTAGCACGAACCATAAATTCCGGGATTTCTTCACTAGTAAGTCCTGAAAAAACGTCTTCATAGACCCTTGCCCGAATGGCCGGATCTTCCTGCATATAAAGTCTAGCTGTATAGATAAGAGCCTCTCGATATTGATCCGTTAATCGATGCTTTTGTTCTAAGATGGCATCAAAGTTTTCTAAAAGCTTTCCCTCTTCCTGTAATCGGCGGATTTTTTGCCGAAGGACTTGGGGAGTGAGCTGTTCATCGAGAAAAACTAAAGGAAGGAGCCTTTCTTCTAATTCATCGATTCGCTCCTGCTGTTTCCTAATTGTTTCTTCTAAATGGGAAATTTCCTTCTTTTCTTCCTGAGAAGGTCTAAAAATTCGATTCCATACCTTCTTAAAGGGTTCGAGAAGGTTACCAAACTTCCAAGTGTTACTAGCTTCAATTTGCTTACGGCGCTTTTCAGCCTGTGCCTGCTTACGCTCTAGTGCCTTCATCTTTTCTTCTTTAACAGCGATGCTTCGTAGTAAGCTTGCTTCTTCTGAGCTTTCGTGTTCGTACTTAGGGACTTGTTGACCCATTTCCTTCACCTCCTCCTTTTCTATTATTCTTCTGAATGATATACGAGCCAGTCACGTAAACGAGCTTGATAGCGTTCTTCAAGTAATTCTCCTTTTAATTGCCAATCTTCTTCGGCTAAGGTAATCGTTCCTAACTCCCGTCTATAGTGACGGTTAAGAAGCTTTCGAATGGAAGCTTCATACGGGAACACCCGTAATTCGCCTGGAAAATAGGCCATTGCACGACGCAAAACTTGTCGTAAATTGTACTTTCGTATCTCTTCCCCATTATACGTTACTTTTGGTAATTCATCCATCACAATTGCCGTTATCCGGTTGTCGATTTTCGGCACATAATCTTGCTTTTCTTGGAAGGCTTCGACACTGTGAATTAGGACGAGATCGGAGGTGACGTCTTCACCGTAGACGAGCATTTCTACCGAAGTCCCATCGATTAACTGTCGAAGCTCCGGATGGAAGGTTCGTTTTCTTTTTTCTACGTCGTAATCGTACATTTGGACTAGGCCGGTCTTTAGCTGGAGTTGTTTGTTTTTTTCAATAAGTTTTTTTATCGCAAGGAAACGCCCTTCATCCATATCATAAAAGTTCGCTACAAGGACGACAGGAAAATGCCGGCTTCCTTGCTTACGGTTCGGGAGCATCGGATAGGGAACTGGAAAGGGTCGTTGACCGCCCTTAGGGTAATACAGCGTCTCTGCCCGTTTGTGATAGTCGGTAAAGGAATCGACATACTCCTTACGAGCGCCCATAAAAAAGCCAGCATAACCGAAGGCTGTGCTCCCTGTTAATGAGCCCTTCGACTGTTCAGGTAAGGAGAGAGGGCCGGTTTTAAGATCGACGACCGCCTCCTTACCGAAGGCCTGAATTAGACGACGTTTAAATTCACCATCTGCCGAAAAACGAACTTCATCCCAATATCCTAATGTCTCTACCACCTCTTCTCGACGGAAAAGGAGGGAAGACATGTTTGAAAAGATATAACTTCCCAGCATACCTCGACGATGAAAATAAAAGTCCTCGGTTAGCCGGGCTAGCTCCGACGTATTGGCGACCACATCTGGATTGTCTAATAAATGGGTAACTTGCACTTCTAGTTTTTCCGGATGGGACCAATCATCGGCATCGTTGACGGTTACAAACTCTCCTCTAGCTCGGGATAGCCCTAGGTTTCGGGCTACGTAGGGGCCACTATTTCGTTCGGTTTGTAATAACGTAATTCGGTCATCTTCTTTCGCATAGGCCTTTGCGATATCGTAGGTTTCATCCGTGCTACAATCGTCGACAATAATGAGTTCGAGCGATTGCCAGGTCTGTTCTAGCATCGATTCGATGGCGATATGGATCCGTTCAGCCGCATTGTAGGCAGGCAAAATAACCGATACGATTGGTCCTTCAGTTATTTTCCTCACTTCTGCTTTCGCGTGAGATAAATGAGCGTAGTGTAAGCTAGGCTCGTCTAGAACGACAGGACCAAATTGGATCGGTTGGCGTTGATGAAGGGTAAAGACTTTGTTTAACCAAAAAAGACGCCTGCTATTTCTTTCTTCTGTATTAGCTAGGGCTAAATATATATCGCGATGTTCCCCGAATTGCAGGGCTTGATGAAGGGTTTCCTGAGCCTTTTCCCTTTGACCGGTACGGAGCTGGCATTCTGCCTTCATGATTGCTAGTTGCCGGCGAAGGTTAGGGTTTTTTTCGCTTCGCTCTGCTTGCTGAAAGTAGTATAAGGCGACCTGGGCTGCTGCCTTCCCCGGTTTATTGGCAAAAAATAAGCCTAGCTCTTGGCCAATGGCCTGTTTTACATACCGGTTCCTTGTCATTTCAAATTGTTCCTGCAAATCTTTAACCGCCCGCTTCGTAAAGCCTTCGTTATACAAGGCGCGAAGATAGGGCTTAAGATCATTGCTTGCTTGCTTTCTTTTGTACGTCGGGCTATAGAGACGCTTGATATTTCTTCGTCCAAGAAGGTATGCGACACCGTTACGTAAAGACCTGATCACTTGTTGCGGTTGTAAACCTTGCAACAGTCGACTACGCTGATATGTTGCGAGACTACCTTCCATTTTTTCCAGCTTTTGCATAAGCTCTTCGGTTCTAGCCTCCACCTCGGCTAAGCTCTCACCTAGAGCTTCGTGCTTTTCTTGTAGGGTCGACAATTGTTGGACATCCTTTGTATTTTCTTCTTTCATCGCTTCACACCCAATCGTTCTTCGCTAATGGAAAGGGAAGCTTGCCCTGGTATTGGTCTAATAGTTGACGTCTAACTTCTTTATCTTTCGGGATAAACGTCGCTTCTACTTGAAATTTTTCTTTACAAGCCCGATCGAGCGCTTCTATATAATCGCGAGAAACTGGACGAACGAGCAAGAAAGAAACTTCCTGCGCCTGTATTTCTGGTATATAAATTTGTTCCTCTAATAACCCATTATAGTCGATAATAAGAAGCTTTTCTGTGTTAATTTTTTCACCGTATACTAACATTTGGAGACCAGCTTCTGCCATGAGGTCTCGCACCGATGGGGCAAGATCGATAGACTTTTCTAAATCATAGGAATACATTTGCACGATCCCGAGGCGTCGGTCAGCTTCTTCTTCAAGCCAATCTTGTAATAAACCCAAATGCGGAAAGTCCCCCTCTGCTTCCCGGCGAAAATCGGTCGCAAGGACGTAATCGAAGGTCCGAAAGCCGTCTTCTTTCTCCTCCCTTTGGGGCCACATCGGTTCTGGTACCGGATATAACCGCTTCTCTAAAGGGTAAGGATAATAGAAGGATTCTGCCTTGCTATAATAATGGGTAAAACTTTCGACGAATTCCTTCCTTGCTCCCATGAAAAAGCCATTGTAACCAAAGGCTGAGCTCGTCGTTAAGGAAGCGACAGCTTGGCGTGGAAGCGACAGGGGAGCCGTGTCCAAGTCGACGAAGGCTTTCGGGCCGAACACCTGAAGTAGACGACGTTTAAACTCACCGTCCGCTGCAAAGCGAACACTGTCCCAATAACCTAACTTTTCGAGGACTGGTTCCCGACGAAACATAATCGATGACATATTCGGAAACATATAGCGTCCCGGTGTACCACGGCGGTAGAAAAAAAGCTCCTCGGTCAAGCGGGCGTGGCTTGACGTATTGGCAATCACTTCTGGATGATTAATTAAGTGTTGGGCTTGGGTAGCGAGCTTAGATTCATGGGACCAATCATCGGCATCATTCACCGTTACGAAGTCTCCTGTTGCTAAAGAAAGGCCGATGTTCCGAGCGACATAGGGTCCACTATTTTGTTCTGTCTGGGTGACAAGGACTCGATCATCCTGCTTTGCATAACTTTCTGCTATAGCTAGTGTATCGTCGCTACTGCAATCATCGATAATAATGAGTTCTAAATTTTTCCACGTCTGCGATAAAATCGAATCGACCGCTGTCCGTAAACCTTCCCCGGCATTGTAGGCAGGTAAGAGGACGGAGACTTTGTGACGGTCTTCGATAGCTTCACTAGTCGAAGCCATTTGTAAAGTATCGTAGGTTGGTTCTTGCCCTTTAGCAAAGGTAACCGGCTCTAATCCCCTTTGCTTATATATTTTATTAATATATGGTATACGTTCCTCCGGCTCTTCCTCTAAATTAGCTAGGGCTAAATATAGGTCCGGATGGTCTTCTTTTTTCAGTTGGTTTTCGATGCAACGACGGGCCTCTTCCTTTTGGTCGAGTTTTCGTAAACATTCCGCTTCTACAATAGCTATCCGCCGTAACTGTTGGGAAGAAGTTTCTCCCTGTTTCGCCTGCTTGACGTAGGGTAGAGCTTCCTCTGCTCCGGACTCGGTTTCAAGGTTGGCATAGTATAGGGCGATTTCCCAAGCAACTAGCCGTTTAAAATAGGCATCATCGCTAGTTTTTAATATGTTTTTCAGCTCTTTTAATCCTTGCTGGTGAAAACCAAGGGAATAAATATTGTCTTTAATTGTTTTAACATAGGCTTTTTGCCTGCGCCGCTTCCCATACTGGATCCATTGACGGAGACGATCCTTCTGCTCTTCTGTAAATACATTACTTATTCGTCGTTTCCGCTCTTCGGTGATGACAGTATCTAGGAGCCAATCGATGGTACGGCCGATCAAACGTTTGAATACTTCCATCTAACTTATTCACCGCCTAGTTTACTTTGACAGACGAACAATACGCCTTATATATCTTCTACTTACTCTTGCTAGTTTTTCGCTTCTTATTCCCCTGCATGACAGCCCGGTATTCCTTCATCACTTCTTCAGCATCACCATCTGCTCGAATCTTTCCCTTTTCTAGCCAGATGGCCCGGGTACAAACCTTTTCAACAAAGCTCATACTATGAGTGACGATAACGACAGCCTTCGCCTGCTCCATCATCTCTTGAATCCGTTCGCTCGCCTTCTGTCGGAAGGCAAGATCCCCTGTCGATAGGGCTTCATCAATGATGAAGATATCCGGCTGTAAAATCGCCGCAATGCTAAAGCCGAGACGGGAACGCATCCCGCTCGAGTAGGATTTTACTGGTTTATCAATAGCATGGCCAATGCCAGAAAACTCAACAATTTCATCATACTTCTCTTCAACGACCCGCTTCGGTATGCCAAGGAGCATGGCGTTGAGAAAGATGTTGTCCGTTCCGGTTAATTGGGGGTTGAAACCCGTTCCGTAGCCTAAAAGGGAGGAGGTTTCGCCATGAATCTTAATCGAACCTTTATCAGGCTTCAATATCTGGGTCATGACTTTACATAAAGTACTTTTTCCCGCCCCGTTATGGCCGACGATACCGACGATTTCTCCTTCGTTAATCGTGAAATTCAACCCGTCTAAAGCCCAGAACTTCCCGCTGCTTAAATCGAAGGAAATTCCAAGGTTTTTCGCCTCGATTACAGGCCGGTCTTTAACGACGGTTTTTGTCTTTTTTAAGTCGAGGCTTCGTTTCCTTTTAGGTGGTCGAGGCACGCTTGCCCGGTAGTTTTTAATGACGGTTTTCGGGTCTCCGGTCTCGACGACCTTTCCCTTATGTAACCAAATAAGACGGTCGCAATGTCTCTGGGCATACCGGAGACTATGGGTTACGATGATCACGAGCTTAGCATTTTTAACAAGCTCCTTCATCTTTTCCGCCGCCTTCCGACTAAAGCGCGCATCACCAGTATTTAAAGCCTCGTCAAGGATGAGTATTTCCGGTTGTAAATGGGAGGCGACGCTAAAGCCAAGACGGGCCCGCATCCCACTCGAATAATACTTCATCGGCTGGTCAATAAAGTCTCCTAAGTCGGAGAATTCATGGATAGCATCGAAATATTCATCGATTAATTCCTTATCGATGCCTAGCATCATCCCGTTTAAGTAAACATTGTCCCTTCCGGTTAGCTCTTTATTAAATCCCATTCCAAAGGAGAAAAGAGCCGTTACCTTTCCATCGACATGCAGGTAACCTTTATCATGTTTTAAAATACCGGCAATGACTTTACTGAGCGTTGTCTTCCCCGCTCCATTCGAACCGATAATGCCAAGGATTTCTCCCTTATGACCTTTAAAGGATATATCCTTCAAGGGCCAAATTTTCCTCGGTTGTTTTTTTCTTTCTTTTTTTGACTTCAAACTGAACAGATTGATCAAACGGGATTTGTAGTCGTCCTGGCTCATCCGGGTATCAAAGTACACGCCGACCTCCTCAGCAACGACTACATCTTCCCTTTCGACAACTTCTGTACGTGTATTTTCCATAGATTTAAAACCCTCTTTGTTTTTTATCCTTACGAGTTGACTTTTATGAGCAACAAACCTTCCTATACTTGTCTGTACGGTCTATAGAGCTTTAATAATTTTATGTTCATTTTTACTGTAATGATAGACCATATAAATAATGACAAGGATCGAAATAATCGCAATGATCGTTAAGCCTACAAAGTTAGGCAGTTGATGATACATTAATACATCTCGATAAGCATTAACTAAAATAGCAATCGGGTTATAATCCACAGCCCAGCTGTACTCCGGTGGTAAACGTCCCCCTTCCCAAATAATCGGGGAGGCATAGAAAAAGATCCGAATAACATGACTTAACATGTTATCAATATCCCGGACAAAAACAGTAATATAACCGAGTACAGCACCAATAGCTAGTAAGAATAGTAAAGTAATTAAAATAATCAATGGTAAATAAACGATATGCCAGGTCGGTACAACTCCGAAAAAGATGAAAAAGATCGCTATCACTATCAGGCCGAATAAAAAGTTGACCAATTGCGAAATAGTAAAGGATAGCGGAAAAATCATTTTCGGTAGTGCAATCTGGTTAATAATCGAACTGTAACGCAAAATAGCATTCGCAGAAGCATTGATTGACGAACTAATCCAACGCCACACAATTAAACCAATGACTAAAAATACCGGATAGTCGGGGCCACCTCGATCGAGAATGATAACGACTAAAAAGTAATAGACTGCAATGTTTAATAGTGGATCGAGAAGCCACCAAAAATAACCTAAGTAACTATTTCGATGTTCTGCCTTTAAGCCGGACTTCACCAAATATAAAATTAAGTCCGTTCGCTTTCTTACTTCTTCGATATACGCTCTCACGTTTTTATACACCGCCTAAAAAATTTACGATTGTTAGCTTATTGTTTAAAACGATACTCTAATAGCTTAGCAACAGAAATCGTAGCATAGTTCGTAAAGTACCATAAACTTTTCCACAATGGTTGGTCTTCGATTTCATAATAAAGTTGCCAGTTTTGGCGCGCGGCTTTAACCTTATTGCTCGAGATAGAATTCTCGACGAGGCGATAGCGAGCCAACACTTCCGGTAAGCCATAGGCGATAAAGCCTTGGCGAGTAAGCGACAACCAGAAGGCATAGTCCTGCCTTGTACGAATCTCTAGCATACGTTGTTCGCCTATCTTCGAACGGTCTAAGACTACCGTTAGGCAACCGATGACGCAATGCTTCATTAAATCCTCATAATGCACGGTTGCCGGTGCTTCGGTCACACCCTTCGATTCCTGCCCATCTTCACTTATTCTTTCATACTTCGTAAAGGTAAAGGCTAAGCCATTATCGAGCATAAAGGGAATTTGGCGTGACAACTTTTCCGGTAACCAAAGGTCGTCACTATCTAAAAAAGCAATAAAACGACCCTTTGCTTCATCCATCGCCCTATTACGGGCAACGCCAGCGCCACTATTTTTCTCCAGTTGAAACAGTTTAATTCGGTCGTCCTTTTCCATATACGCTTGTACTATTTCTACGGTACGATCGGTCGAACAATCGTCGACGATGATCATCTCCCAATTCGTATAGGTCTGGGCAAGGACCGACTCGATCGTCTCACCAATGAATCGTTCTGCATTATATGCCGGTGTAATCACAGACACTAAAGGTTGTTCTTGATTCATGTTCTACATCCTTTTTGTACCTACTTGTCTTCTTTTATTTTCTGTATCAATTCATTATACCAAAGGATTAACTTGCTTTCTTCTCGTTTCCAATTCAATTCTTGTAAGACGGCTTGGCGACCATTCTCTCCTAATTCCCTCGCATATTCTGGATTCTGACGGAGGCGAGTAATTGCTTCCTTAATGGCCTCATCGTCGAAAGGGTCGACGGCAATCCCGCACCGATACTTATCAACGAAGGCCTTCCAGGTTGGAAAGTTTGAACAGATAATCGGTAACCCTGCATTCATATATTCAAAGAATTTCGTCAGTTCCTTTTTCATATAATGGTCGGTCGGTGGGAAAAGTGCAATACCTGCCAGCCAGTTCTCTTCTATATAGTAGTCTTCGATTCTTTCTTTTAAGACGAATTGATCAATTCCTTCAAAATGTAAATGTTCTTTTTCCTCCCCGGCAATCGACTGCATCCGCCGGGCCAGGGCACCGTCGCACTTCCCGACAAATTGCACAGTCATTCCGGGAAGGAGCTTCGGTATTTTGGCATGGATTAAGGCCCCACGTTCTTCCGTGACATTTCCTGTGTACAGGAGTTTGTCTACTAGGGGCTTTGTCGTACGGTCGATATCGGTAAAACGATCGTTCAACAAAGGATAGTTTAAAATCGTTTTACCTTGGGGATAAAACGCTTGATAATACTTTTCTGCCAAACTGATATCCATCTTCCGAGTAACGATTTTTTCTATAAACCGATACAGCTTAGAAAATAAGAGGCGTATCGGTTTCGGTAAATATTCTTTCTGGAGCATGCTCGTCACATAATCTTCATGCACGTCATAAACGACCCGGTTATGTTTGTTTTTTAAAAGACTGGCGACAAACATAAGCTCTGGATCATGAAAAACATATATGTCCGCCTTAAGTCTTTTCGCCTTTCGGTAGGCATCCCAACTGCCAAATAACATCCGGCGAAAACGGTTGGAATAGGTCTTTACTTTAATATGGGTCACTCCATCCGTCTCCTTCAGGGCGGGGGAGGCCTCTTGGGCAATAAAATATGTATCGAAACCTGCCTTCGCTAAGGAAAGGCATTGTTTGTAATAAATTCTCGGGTCATGCGGATTATGGACGGTGGTGATATGCACTACTTTCGCTTGATCCTTCATGCTTCACGATTCCTTTTCATCATTATAATACTAGGATTGGCCTTCCAAAATAGAGATAAACATGGTTTCATAATGAGCGACGATTCTTTGGGCGCTAAAATCCTGGGCCCGTTCCTTACCTTTAGCAACGATCGCTTCCCGTTCGGTCTCAGACAGGTCGAGGGCCTGGCATAAACCTTCCGCTAAGGCCTTATCATCGCCAACGTCAACGAGTATCCCGTAACGTTCATCACCTAAAATTTCTTCTGCCCCGGGATTGCAACGGGTCGATACGATCGGTAGGCCGACGGCTAAAGCCTCGACAAGTACGTGGCCGAAACCTTCCGAAAGGGACGTAAGGGTAAATACTTCCGCCTGCTTCATGTAGGCGTAAGGGTTTTGTTGAAAACCTAAAAAGGATACGTCCTCTTCAATGCCTAATTCCTGGGCCAATTCTTGTAAAGACTGGGCTAATTCCCCCTCGCCTAATAAGACAAGGTGGGCACGATAATCCTTAGGAATTCGAGCAAAGGCCCGTAATAAAGTCGCATGGTCCTTCTCCGGCACGAGACGACCGGCCGTAAGAATGATTCGCTTTCCCTGGTTAAAGGGAGGTGCAAGCTCGACCTCCCTCTTACTTTCCGCTTCGATATGGGCAAGGTCGACCGGATTATAAATGACTTCTATTTTATCTTCCCTTACGTGGTAACGTTTCGTTAAATTATCTTTAACCCCTTCCGATAGGGCGACGACCCGATCGGCAAAACGATACAAGAAGCCATAGCCCTTTAGCTTAAGATTTTCCCGAAAATGACCACCTAGATAGGCCGCCTCCCGAACGACAAGCTTCGTCTTCGTTCCGGATAGTAACTTGGCCAAGATGGCAACGGTATTATAGTTCGGGACGGTACTAAAGAGAAGGTCAGGGGTCTCCTGCCGAAGTAACTGAGCTAAGGGAAGAATCGCCTGTCTCAAGCGTTTGACCGGCAACTTAATAAAGGTCACATCCTCCTTGACATAGCGTTCATAAGGATAGGTGAAATCTAAGGTTACTAAAATTGGTTCAAAACGTTTCCGGTCTAGATGGTTTATAATATTTAATAAAGTACGGGCAGCGCCCCCTCCACCTAGTCGGTAAATAAAGAACATGATCCTTTTTCGTTCCACGTCACTTACCTTCTCTCTTCGAGTTACTTCGTCGCTCTGTATAGCTTTTATCCCTATCAAATTATATCATAGCCCTCATAATATTGAAATGAACTGATAAATAAAAGGGCCGCCTGGCTCCTAATGAAAAATCCTCTTCTACCAACGGTTTCCAAAGATCTAGCCCCTTAATTTTCGCTTCCTCGGTCTACATGTCACACAATTTTACGAATTTAATTTTATAGTATAATCTTTTCATGTCTTTGGATTATGTAGTAAGATATGTATATATCGAAGAAGAACGTTTAGGATAATAACTAATGGAAGTAGAAAGCAGGTTGCAAAAATGAGTTTATTTAAGCAGTTAGTACAACGTCAAGAAAAAATAGCTGTCGTCGGCCTTGGATATGTCGGACTCCCCTTAGCCGTAGAACTGGCGAAAAAATACGATGTCATCGGTTACGACATCAATCGGGAAAAGTTAGACATTTACCGTAAAGGTATCGACGTAACAAACGAAGTCGGTGATGAGGCAATTCAGGAGACGACGATGCGTTTTACAGACGATCCTAAAGCATTGCAGGAAGCTAAATTTATCATCGTCTCTGTACCGACGCCGATTAACTTAGATAAGACGCCGAACCTCACTCCGATTATTAAGGCTAGTGAAACGATCGGCGAAAACTTAACGAAGGGTTCTATCGTCGTCTATGAATCGACGGTTTATCCCGGTACGACTGAGGAAATTTGCTTACCTATCTTAGAAGAAAAGTCTGGCCTTAGCCTCGGAGAAGACTTTAAGTTAGGTTACTCCCCTGAGCGGATTAACCCTGGGGATAAGGTGAATACTTTAACGAAGATTGTTAAAGTCGTCTCCGGTTCCGATGCAGAGGCTCTAGAGGAAATTTCCCAGCTGTACGGTTCTATTATCGAAGCGGGTATTCATAAGGCTGAGTCGATCAAAGTTGCCGAAGCGGCGAAGGTAATTGAAAACTCCCAGCGCGATATTAACATCGCCTTTATGAATGAACTTTCTATGGTATTCAACAAAATGAACATTAATACAAAGGCTGTACTCGAGGCCGCAAGTACAAAATGGAATTTCCTAAAATTCACCCCAGGCCTAGTCGGTGGCCATTGTATCGGAGTAGACCCTTATTACTTTACTTATAAGGCAGAACAACTCGGCTATCATTCGCAAATTATTTTAGCCGGGCGGAAAATAAACGACAATATGGGTAAACACGTGGCCGACAATATCATTAAAACGATGATTCAAGAACAAATCACCGTCCACGAAGCCCGGGTCGGTATTCTCGGCTTAACCTTTAAAGAAAACGTCGCCGATGTCCGGAATACCCGGGTCGTCGATATTGTCGATGAACTGAAAGAGTACGGTGTAGAGCTTATCGTACATGATCCTTACGCTGATCCCGAAGAGGTCCAACGGGAGTTCGGGATTACCCTGGCCGATGATGAGGACGTAAAGGATTTGGACTGTGTCGTATTTGCTGTGCCACACCAGGCATATTTAATGCGTTATACATTAAGCACATTGAAAAACTTATATCGCTCCGACAAGAGAGTATTAGTAGATATTAAAAGTGTCTTTGACCAGAAAGAAAGTGAAGCAAAAGGCTTCCGCTACTGGAGCTTATAAATAAAAAACGATGCCGATTACCAACGGCATCGTTTTTTTGTTCGATTGTTGCTTAGCCCCTTACTCCTGTTCCTTCCCTTCCCTAGCCTTCCGTTTACCAACAAGACGTAACAGCGTATCGACGACCGGACGCTTTCCGTCTAGGACAATCCCCGCCATTTCCGCTAAAATGTGTACGAGCAAAAAGGCTAGGAAAGACACAATTAAGGAAACGACCAAGGAAGCCCGGGCGAAGATAATCGCTAAGATTCCGAAAAGGGCACTGAATAAATAAATGATAATAACCGCCTGTCGGTGACTAAAACCAACGCGGAGTAGTTGATAGTGGATATGTTTATTATCCGGTTGCATAATCCCTTGATTCGTTTTAGCCCGGCGAATAATCGCAAATAACGTATCGAAAATCGGCACTGCCAAAATAATAACTGGAATAATAAAGCCGAAAATCGTCACGTTTTTAAACAGGCCGAGCATCGAGATGACGGCGATCATATAGCCTAAAAAGTTCGACCCCGTATCCCCCATATAAATTTTCGCCGGATAAAAGTTATGATATAAGAAACCTAAATTAGCGCCGATAATAACGATGGAAAGATAGGCTGCGGTCACTTGGACATCGATAATCGCCATAAACAACATCGTCGTCAAAGCAATGGTCGATACTCCAGTAGCCAAGCCATCGAGCCCATCGATTAAATTAATCGCATTCGTAATCCCCACAACCCAAAGGAAGGTAATCAAGACGCTTAAGGGACCGAGTTCAACCAAACCGACAAAGGGCAAGGTGACTCGTTCAATAATGAGACCCGAGGATACTAAAAAAGTCGCAGCGATGATCTGACCGGACAGTTTCACAATCGGCCGAATATCGTAACGGTCATCGAGGAGACCGACGAGAATAATCGTACAGGCCCCGAGCATAATCGCAAAAAAGTGAGGATGAACCGGTTGTAAGTAAAGTAAGCCGAAGACGACTCCTAAAAAGATTGCTAGCCCGCCGGCTCGTGGCGTGACCACTTTATGTATTTTACGGTGGTTAGGAAAATCTACGAAATGAAAACGAACGGCTAATTTTTTTATAGGAAATGTCAGTAAAAATGTTGAAACTAGTGCGATTAATGAAGCTATCATCGCATCAACATAATTAATCATGGAATTCTCCTTCGTTTTAAATAGGTTGGTACCTTGTTCTAGAGTTCGAAGTACGTAACGGGTTTTTAAAATATTACCGAAATTAAGAAGTAAGGGCCTATTCGTTTGTATCTAGGACTAGCTATGATTATAACGAATCTGAATAGCAATTGACAATATAAACTCAACTTTTCTTCTTAAAAGTCGGGACCGTCCCTTTCTAATATAGTTTCCTTTCGATCGTTAAAGACGGTCCTTATTTTTTCACTACAGCCTTCAACTAGCTTTTCGAGGCAATAGACGATAGAAAAGGACGTAAGAAAGGAAATAAAAACCAAGGATTAAACCAAAGAGAGTAAAGTAAATGCTTAAACTATAATGCTGGACAAGCCCTTCTACTAGAGTGACGAAGTAACCGGTCGCAATCGAAGCTAACCAAAGCAAGAAGAAAGAGCCTGCGACGATCAAGCCGATAGCAAGACCAAACCGGTAAAAAAATAAAGCGAGGACAAAACTTAATACAAGTAATGTACAAGTAAGAATGGTATCGATAGTCATTTGTGCAAGAAAACTATCCTTCTCTAAAAATTGGCTTAAATGGTGGAAGGAAAAGCTGTACGTCGATGTGCCGGTAGAAAAAACGACCTCTCCCGCCGTCGGTTTCCAGCCTAAAACCTTTGTCAACGCCATTAGACCATTAGCCAACAATGCTTGCAGAAAAGAAAAGAATAAAAAAAACAGACCATAGGATAAAAAGAGTTGTGTTCGGCTAGCACCTAGCTGAAGCAAATAAGGTAAGGTGTAGAAGACGAGCCACCAACCGACAGCCAAACTAAAAAGATAGACTAGAAGCGAAGCTTGAAAATACAGCTCCTCCATCCCTAAGCCATAGCTAATCGCAAACGATAAAAAGTAAAGGGCAAGGACGAACAACCAAAAAACGAGGACGGGACGACGTAGGCTAACGTATAAAAAATTTCCCAAGGCTTTCATATCCTGCATCCTGCTTCCTCCTTTGCTTCTGTAAGATAGAAAAATAAATCCTCCAGTGGTAACGGGTCGAACCGTACATTAGACGGTACGTCACCAGGTTCATCATAAAAGTAGGCAATCCTTTCATGGGATAGACGTTTCGTGTGTAAGACAACCCGTCCTTCCATGTAGGCTTCAACCTGTTCAGCAGGACCGAAGATAGCATAGGCCTTTTCCCGTACCCTTTCCATGTTCTCTGCTAGGACGAGACGCCCTTCGTTCAAGACGAAAAATTCCTCAAAAAGAAAGTCGATTCCCTCTAAAGCATCGGTGGCCAGTAGAATAATCCGCTCCTGCTTTTCTGCTAGATCGATTAAATCGTCGGTAAACCGCTTCCGACTTCGACTATCTATAACAGAAAAAACGTCATCAAAAAGCGTCAACTTGGCGCCACTGGCTAAACCGACGACAATCCCTAGAAGGGCTTCCAAAGCAAAAGACAAATCCTTGATGCGGGAATGGCTCGGTAGGTGATAGGTCGTTAGAAGCTCTTCAGCAAAGTCGGTATCCCAGTTCGGATAAAAACGGGCATAGGTTTGGAGGACATCTTTCACTTTGAAAGCCTCCGGGAAAATTCCCTTCTCCTTAATCAAGCAAATATCCTTTAACACCGGACGGTAATCAAAGGGGCGGTGGCCATTCACCTTTACTTCACCAACAGTAGGTAAAGCTTGGCCGGCCATCAACTCGAGCAAACTCGTCTTACCAGCACCCCTTCGCCCGTACAAGCAGTACAACTTCGGTCCATTCAACTGGAGGTTTATATCCTCGAGGACGACCCTGCGTCGGCACTCTTTCGTCACTCGGCTTAACTCAACTTCCATCTTCCCTTCCTCCTCTTCGAATCATCTCTAGGAGTTCTGCCTTAGAAATTCCTAACGCCTTAGCCTCTTTTAATAAAGGAAGGATGTACTCCGTATAAAAGGCATCCTGCCGTTTTTGTAAAATAATCTTCCTTCCCTCGAGACTAACGAACATTCCAACACCCCGACGCTTCCATAGAACCCCTTCTTCCTCGAGCTCCTTCACCCCTTGCCGGGCCGTCGCTGGATTAATTTGATAAAACTTTGCCAACTCATTCGTCGAAGGAATCCTCTCTTCCGGCGCGATACTCCCATCTAAAATAGCATCTTCCAACCGTTCTTTCACCTGTAGGTAAATTGGTTTATGGCGATCCTGTCCTTGGATACCTATCCCTTCCTTCTAAAGGTTAGTTACTTATATAACTAACTATATAACTAATGACATCCGAGGTCAATAGGCTTTTTTACCAACTTTAGCCTAAATAATCCCCCCTTATGAAAATATCCCCCGGAAGGCTAATAGATTCTTCCGGGGGATATTTCTTTAACGGTGTTGTTTTTCTAATTCACCTTGTTCTTTAAACATAAGATTCGTATCTCGTCGTAAAATTTTCATCGTTAGATCATCAAAGAACTGATAAATAATCGGAATGAGAAGTAGGGTGAAAACACTCGATACCGTTAGACCGAAGATGATTGTAATAGCTAAAGGTTGCTGCATTTCCGCCCCTTCTCCGAGCGCAAGACCGAGGGGAACCATTCCGAGCACGGTCGTTAAGGTCGTCATTAAAATCGGACGTAGTCGGCTTCTTCCCGCTTCGATTATCGCATCGTACCGCTCGATACCTCGACGACGTAAAATATTAATGTAATCGACAAGGACGATCGAGTTGTTAACGACAATTCCCGCCAGCATAATCACCCCGATAAAGGCCGGAATACTGAAGGAAAGGTTCGTAATAAAGAGTCCGCCGATTACACCGACAACCGTCGCCGGCATCGAAAACATAATAATAAAAGGGAAAAGTAAATTCTCAAACTGAATTGCCATGACAGCATACACTAGGAAAATCGAGAAAATCAAGGCCATCGTAAGGTCGCTAAAGGCCTCTTCCATATCCTCAGCCTGCCCACCAATGGAAAAATAGTAACCTTCGGGCCAATCAAGCTGGGCGAGATGGTTTTCGATATCCTTTGTCACACTGCCTAAATCCCGATCGATCAGTTCACTCGTCACGCTCATGTAAGCCTGCTGGTTATGACGGACGAGAGATACCGGGCCCTGGACCTCCGTAAAGCTTGCCACATCCCTTAGGGAGATTTGCTGGCCTTCTTCGGTGAAAAGGTCCATGTTTTGTAGCTGGGCAATAGTTTTTCGGGTCTCTTCCGGATAGGTCAAGGTAATATCGACTTCTTTTCCACCGTCCCGGAAGACGGAGATCGGTTGCCCAATAAAGTTCATTTCGATTTGGCCTTGAATCTGTTCGACCGATAGACCATAGGCAAGCGCCTTATCTTTATTCACTTCAACATGGAGCTGAGGAACGCCAGCCGAGGCACTCGATTCAGGGTTAAAGACACCATCGATCGTACGAATTTCCTCGACTACTTGACCAGCTAAGTCACGAAGAACTTCATGCTCAGGACCAGTGAGCTGGATTTGAATTGGGTCGGTTCCTAAGGCTCCCATCCCCGCATCGATTTCACTTACCGATATGTCAGCACCGACGATGGACTGGAGGTCCTGATCTAGTTTTTTTACAAAGTCCTCCGTCGATAGATCCCGTTCGTTAGCGGGTACGAGTTGCATCGTATAATTCGCCGTATTCGTCGATGAACTAAAGCTTGTAAAACCATCGGAACCGATACTGACAAAATTAATATCGATAAGTTGCTCATAATCATCGAGGACGTCGTTGATTTGATTGACGATTTTTTCTGTTTCCTCTAATGTACTACCTTCCCGCGTCTCGGCTCGAATCTCTACTTGCCCCTGGTCTGCTGCCGGCATAAACTCAGCCCCGATAAAAGGAACTAAGGCTAGACTACCGACAATTAAAAGCAGGGTAATTGCAACGGAGGTCTTTCGATAACGTAAAACGAAACGCAAGGCCTTCGTATAGGCATCGGTCAACCACTTAAGAAAGCGATCGAACCAATAACGCCGACCATCTCCCATCGCCTTAGAAAGCATCTTCGACGATAGCATCGGCACAAGGGTAATAGCTACGATTAAGGAAGCAATTAAAGAAAACGACACCGTTAAGGCTAAAGGTGTAAATAGATCCGAAGATAGTCCCTCGACATAGACAATGGGTAAAAAGACAACTAAGGTCGTCGTCGTCGAGGCGATAACGGCCGGCGCTAACTCCGAAGCACCCTTGACCGCCGAATCCATGAGCGAATAACCTTTCTGCCTATAGGAGTAAATGTTTTCTAAAATAACGATCGAGCTATCGACCATCATCCCTATTCCTAACGCTAAACCACCTAGGGTAAGGACGTTCAAGGTCTCACCGGTAAAGTACATTAAGGCAAAGGTAGAAATGATGGCAATCGGAATCGATAGGGCGATGACTAAGGTTGCCCGAATACTCTTTAAGAAAAGTAAAAGGACAAGGACTGAAATGGCCCCTCCGATTAAAATATTTTGAATCACCGAATCGACCGCATCCTCAATAAATTCAGAGGTATCGATAACGACATTTAAATGAACATCCGATGGGAGACGCTCCTCCGCTTCAGCCATAGCGGAAATTACTTCGTTTGCAACCCCTACCGTATTGGCATCGGTCTTTTTCAATATAGAAAGGACGACCGATGGTTCTCCGTTTACGAGGGTAAGGCTGTTTTCCTCCTTAAAGGTATCCTTAACTTCCGCAATATCGGAAAGCTTCACCTGGGCACCAGAAGGCGTAAGGAGACCGGTGTTTTCGATATCTTCAATCGACTCATACTCTCCGGAAATCCGAACTTGTAACGACTGGATACCCTTTTCAATCGTCCCTACCGAAGAGGATTGGTTCGTGCTAGAGACAGCTTGCAGAACTTCCTGTTCGGAGAGCTGATATTTTCTTAGTTCAGTCCGATCTAGGACAAGCTGGATTTCCCGCGTCTTTGCCCCTTCAACGGAAACAGAGGCGACACCGTGCTGCCGTTCAAAAATCGGGACGACTTCTTTTTCGGCTAGATCCGTAAGGACATCGGCGTCATGGCCGGTAATTCCTATCCACAGAACAGGAAGTTCATCCGGACTAAAACGCATAATGTTCGGCGTTCCGGCTCGCTCCGGTAAAAACTCACTAACTTGATCGACCCGCTCCCGGACATCGAGCAAGGCCTGGTCGAGGTCTGTACCATTTTTGAACATCATCAGAACGAGCGAAGCATTCGCCTGGGATTGGGATTGGATTTCTTCAATTCCCTCTACAGAACTAATGGCATTTTCTATCGGTTTGGAGATTAAGTTTTCTACTTCTTCTGGTGCTGCATCATCATAGGACGTCGCAACGACGGCAATCGGGAGATCAATTTCTGGAAATAAATCGACCGCCAAATTACGTACGGATACGACACCTAATGCGATGATTGCTAAAACGATCATCATTACGCCTACAGGTCGTCTTACAGATAAAGATACAATTCTCAACGTTACTTACCTTCCTTTATCACTTCTACTTCACTACCATCGGATAGTAAGAAATGGCCATTAACGACGATTTCATCCTTTTCCTTTACCTTGCCATCGATGGCCGTCTCTTCGGTTTGGATCTCTAATACATCCACGGCTACCTTTTTGACCGTGTCCCCTTCAACGACAAAGACATAACTTTCATCACTATCGGTAATGACCGCCTCGGTCGGGACGATCAAGGCATCCTTTTGTAGCCTTTCCTTGAGGAACACTTCCGCAACCGAGCCTAGTTCGATCTTCCCCTTAGAATTGTCGATGCTAGCTATTAGTTCGTATTGGCCGGTTTCATTCGGGAGACTTTCGATTTTAACGACTTTCGCCTTATAGTCTCGATCTTGAATCTTCGTCGTATATTCCTTTTCCAACGTAAACTTATCCTTCATTTCAGGCGTAACGGAAAATTGTACCTTCACTTCTTCGGCATCGAAAATAACCGCAAAAGGTGTCTCTCCGTCATAGAATTCATCCTCATCAAAGGCGAGCTGACCTACCGTTCCAGCAATGGGCGCCTTGACAGAAAAAGAGCCCTGCTGGGTTTTGATTGTAGCCAGGGTCGCATCCTTGCTCACCTCATCACCGGGACGGACTTTCACCTCGGTGACTTCTCCGGGCATTTCGAACAGGACGGGAACCTGCTTCTTTGGCACGACTTGGCCTAGTACGGATTGCTCTACCGTAAGGTCAGCCTTTTTTACCAATTCGGTTTCTACCGGTGTCACTTTTGTTTCTTCTGACGGTTCTGCTTCCTTATTGGTATCGGTACAAGCCGTAGGTACCGTTAATAACATAATCGTAGAAAATAAAAAAAGCATTTTGCGCATCGTAGACCTCCTAAGTTAATCGATTTGTTTCTAATTCTATCATACACCTTTCGAGGGTCAATATGAAAAAGAAAACAAACCTTTATAGAAGATATGCCACAAAATGCTTTAATCTATGTACAAAAACAAAAAGGAAATTACGGGTTTGGTGATTTATCTTTCTCTATTTGTGTCTGGTAGAGGAAAAGTTGAAAGAAGTGGGCGATGATGACACTCGTCCGCTTCATCTGTAACTTAAACTGATTAATGGAAACCGGTGAGACGATAACCTGTCCATCTTGAAGTATGATGTGGAGCTTGTCGTTATGTTCGACATATTCAGCGACTTTGTAGTAATTAATCCAGGTGCAGTATTCATTACGGTGAGAACTGGTAGGAACAAAAAAGATTCCTGTTTCGGGGCTGATTGGTATGGGAAGTTTGCTATTTCGTTTCAAAATGCGTTGCACGAGTCGGTTCCAAACAGCATAATCCGTACCGTACATTTTGCAATTTTGCTTAATGATCGTCAAGGGTGAGGACCTACTATATTTTATATCGTGAACTTCATAGACTTTCGTACGATAATAACTCGACTTCATCACGGAAATGGCTTGTGTACGATTCGTAATAATATAATCCACCCTTACCTCCTTTCCGCACCTAATCTTACTTAGAAGACCAAGCGCTACCTGTCTTCACTGATGTCAATGTTTTGATTTCCATAAGTGGATTGTATTACAAGCTCGTCCAAGCTTTAACATTCCGTAAGAGGTCTACAGTCCTTATTTTAACATAAACTTCCATCTGGATACAACTTTAACCTTTTAGTTAATAAAGTGCATGGTTGAAGAAAAAGACCCCTACTAGCTTCTATAAGTCTAGTAGGGGTCTGAGGATTTATTGAATAGCAAACATAATTTCTGCTTCGCAGGCAATTTCTCCATCGACGGTTGCGACACCTTTTCCTTTACCGATTGCTCCCCGCATCCGGATAATTTCTACTTCGAGGCGCAACTGATCGCCCGGTTTGACCTGCCGTTTGAAACGGCATTTATCAATGCCGGCGAGAAAGCCGATTTTCCCCTTATTCACCTCTTGACCGAGGACAGCAATCGCTCCTGTCTGGGCGAGGGCTTCTAAAATAAGAACGCCAGGCATCACAGGATAATCGGGGAAATGCCCTTGGAAAAAGGGTTCGTTAACCGTTACATTCTTCATTCCGACAATCCGTTTTCCTTCTTCCTGTTCAAGGATGCGATCGACGAGTAAAAAAGGATAACGGTGGGGAATAATTGCTTTAATTTCTTCCGAATATAACATATGTACTGCTCCTTTTCTAAATTTACCGTAAACTCGCTAGGATGCCTTCGTGACGATGTCAATAATATGTTGCCAAGTATCTCGCTTAAAGACATCGAAAGGGTTCCCGTCTCCGATAACCCCATAACCGAACATTAAGCCGAGACTTAAGGCAAGGATAGAAAGCACAAACACAAGGACTATCCGTAGCCAAATTGGTAGAAGGCGTACGCGAACCTTTCTCTTACGCTTTGTACGGGATGGCCGTTGCTCTTCTAAGGAAGGGCGCTCGGGCTCTAAGGAAGGGTATTTCGCTGGACTTGTTTCCATACTATCACCTAATTTGTTTTACTACAGCTTATGCTAGAACCTTCTATTCATGCATATAGCTCTTCGGTCGCTAGCTTTAGCGTAGTTGATTAATCAGCCCTTGCATTTGGTCGGCCGTCGTAATCGAGCGAGCGTTAAGTTGGTAAGCACGTTGGGCATTGATCATCTCTACCATTTCGTCCTGGATTTGTACGTTGGACATCTCAAGGACATTGTTCTGGATTATTCCGTCCGCATTTTCTATCGGTTGTACGATATCGTTAAAGGCATAACCTAGGTCCTCTAGGTTCGGTAGACGGAAGAGGTTT
Organism: uncultured Pseudogracilibacillus sp.; assembly: GCA_937974845.1. Taxonomy (GTDB): domain Bacteria; phylum Bacillota; class Bacilli; order Bacillales; family Amphibacillaceae; genus Pseudogracilibacillus. Next base: position 29,117 of record CALJVC010000035.1, read on the forward strand.
TCCCCTACGGCCTCTAATAGACGCGGGCGGGTAATTTCAACGACGGCTAAGCGACCGACGAGGACTTCATTATCCTCGTACCTAGCCCACACTTCTCCCCGGGAATTAATTTGAATGTCATCAAAATCCCCAGCAAACTCAATTGGACCATTTTCGCCGTAGACGGTATTACCGTCGCTCGTCACAAGGCGGACGTCGTTACCATTTCCTGTCTGGGACAAGTAAAAGTTCCCAGATCGGGTGTAACGTATTTCATCGGTCTGTCCCTGTTGTACCCGAACTTGGTAAAAGTGATTCGGCTGTAACAGCATCGTATCGAGGGGGCGGTCCGTACGTTGCATCGCCCCGAGGGCTAAATTGTTGTTCGTTGAACCGACCCGGGAACCGGTACCGAGACGAAGGCCGACGGGTGTCTCCCGGCCGACGGTATTGACCGGATCGTTCAAGTTATTCATATGTTGTTTTAATAAAGATTGGAATTCTACACGACGGGCCTTGTAGCCATGGGTATTACTATTGGCTAAGTTGTGGCCGATCGTATCGAGCTTCTTCTGTAAGGCAGACATGGCCGAATTGGCTTGTCCCATTATTCGAACGGTCATCTTTTCTCCCCCTTATTTAGTAGGAATTCCTTCGACATTTTTCGGTGAAAACTCTCGCCTAGCTACTAACGGAGCCGGCCGACTTCGTTCACCGTCTTGTTCATCGTGTTATCGAATTCTTTTAACACCCGTTGGTTCATTTCAAAATTTCGGTAGGCTTGAATCATATCGACCATCGCCTGGGCTGTATCGACATTCGAGCCTTCTAAAAAGCCTTGCTTAACCGAAAACAAGGCACCAGCCGCTGCTGGATCTTCGCCTACGACATTACCTGGTTCTGGATTAAATAGATCATGGCCTTCCTTTGTCAATTCCTTTGGGTTAGCGATATAGCTTAGCCCGAGGGGAATCGCCATCCCTGCAATTTCAATCGTACCGTCGGGATGGAGGACAAACTCCATGTCACCGGTAAAAATTCGGTTCCCCGCTTGATCGAGGACATAGAGACCATCGTTTGTCGTCAAGTATCCTTGGCCATCGACTTGGAAGTTACCGTTTCTCGTATAACGTAGGGCACCTTCTTCGTTTTCAACGGTGAAAAAGACAGCCCCTTCTTCATCGGGGTAGGCTTCATCGATAATGGCGACATCTGTATATAAGCCCGTATTCCGAAGCATACCTTGTTGGAAATTCGGTGTAAGCTCCTGGGTATAGACACCGGTGTTTAACAATCCAATCGGCGTCTGCTTACGACGGCTCACATTGCCCTGAACAGGTAGCCTTTGGGAGTTCATCTCATGGATGAGCAACTCCGGAAAGGACCGTAAAGAAATACGGTCTGCCTTATAACCCGGCGTGTTTACATTAGCGATATTGTTAGAAATCATCTCTTGCCGCCGTTGCTGAGAAATCATGCCACTCGCTGCAGTATAAAATCCTCTAAACAAACCCCTCACCTCCGCTAAACATATAGACTATTTGCTAACTTAGCTAATTTTTACTTCGTCAATTTTATCGATATCTTCTAGCATTACTCCAGTACCGCGGGCGACACAGTTCATCGGTTCTTCCGCGACGAATACCGGTACCTTTAACTGGCTAGCTAACAACTCATCTAATCCGTGCATTAGGGCTCCACCACCGGTTAAGATGACTCCACGATCGATAATATCAGCAGACAATTCTGGTGGTGTACGCTCTAAGACGGACCGGGCAGCTGACGTAATAAGGGAAACGGATTCGCGTAAGGCTTCTTCAATTTCTTCCGAACCGACTGAAATCGTCCGTGGTAAACCACTGACCATGTCACGGCCTCGAATATTAATCGTTTCCTGACGGGAACCTTCGAACACCGTACCAACATTAATCTTAATGTCTTCTGCCGTCCGCTCCCCAATCAATAACTTATATCTCGATTTGATAAACTGTAAAATATCGTGGGTAAACGTGTCTCCGGCAACCTTAATCGATTCAGCCGTGACGATATCTCCCATCGAAAGCACGGCTACGTCCGTCGTTCCTCCACCGATATCGATGACCATGTTGCCACTCGGTTGAGAAATGTCCATTCCCGCTCCGACCGCCGCTACTTTCGGTTCTTCTTCTAAATATACTTTACGACCACCGGATTTAATGGCCGCTTCTTTAATCGCCTTTTGTTCTACTTTCGTAATATTCGTTGGGCAGCAAATGAGCATTCGCGGTTTAGACATAAAACCACGCACTTTAATCTTTGAAATGAAATGACGTAACATCATCTCCGTCGCATCGAAGTCAGCAATCACACCATCTTTCAACGGGCGTATCGCTTCGATGTTGCCGGGAGTCCTCCCTACCATTTTATAGGCCTCTTCTCCGACAGCGAGTACTTTTCCTTGTGCAAGATCCATTGCTACGACCGCAGGTTCATTTAGTACGATCCCTTTACCTTTAACATGGATCAACACGTTTGCTGTCCCAAGGTCTATTCCTATGTCTCTTGAAAACATGAATCCCTAGTCCTCCTATTTTCGATGTTTTTCCTTGGTTTTTATCTGCATTGTAAACTTCTCCTAAATCAACATTTTACCACAAATTCAAAGAATAAACTTTAATTTTACTAAGTTTTTTTAAATTATTTATTGCTTAGTCTGTACCTTTTTCCTTAGAAGGATGAGTAGCCCTTGTAATTACTATTTTTTCTCATATTTGGTTATATAACCGCTTTTAAAATCGAAGACGTCTGCATGGTGAACAATTTGTGAAATATAGACCATCGCCATATCGATGTCTTCCTGACGCGTATAGGTCATGCGGTTATTTCTATAATTCGTAAAAATCCCGTACCAAATAAGGTTCGTCATTTCGTTGATGTGTTCGATATTTTCTTTTTTAATTAAGCCCTCTTCGCTGGCAGAAGTCAATAGGCTCCGGCCCCGGGCAGATATATCCCGATGAAACAAGATCGGTCGTAAATCTTCAGGTATGCAGATAAGGTCCGAAGGGTAAAGCTCGTAATATTCCTTAATTAATTCGTCCGGGAGGTCGCCTAAATCCATAATAAAGACGGCGTAGAAAACGTCCGGCTTTTGAAAGGAATGGTCACAGAAGCATTCCCACGAAAGCAAATATTTTTCAAGGGAGTCTTTCCCTTCTTCCATCCGTTCGACGACATCCCGAGTGTAGTCGCCTAGCAGGCGCATCGATGCGAAAAAGAGTAAAGGAGGAGATATAAAATGGTTTTTGATGTCAATGACGAATTTTTATCTGTAAAAAACAAGTTTCCTAGAAAAATTAAGGAAATCAAGCACGTATGGATTCCGATGTCTGATGGAGTCCGGCTGTCGGCGAAAATTTGGTTGCCGGTAGATGCTGAAGAACGGCCCGTGCTGGCAATCTTAGAATATATTCCTTATCGGAAAAATGATTTTACTGCTCTAAGGGATTCCATCCGGCATCCTTACTTTGCTGGCCATGGTTATGCTAGTATCCGGGTCGATTTAAGGGGTTCAGGAGATTCCGAGGGCATTTTATAAGACGAATATTTACTCCAGGAACAGGACGACGCTATCGAGGTATTAGATTGGATTGCTCAACAACCTTGGTGTACCGGTAAGGTCGGAATGATTGGGAAATCCTGGGGAGGCTTTAACGGCCTGCAAGTCGCTGCCCGAAGGCCGGAACCGCTCAAAGCCGTCATTACGCTTTGTTCGACCGATGACCGATACCATGACGATGTCCACTATATGGGCGGGACGATGCTTGCTTCCAACATGCTATGGTGGGCCTCGACTATGTTAGCCTACAATGCCCGCCCGGCAGATCCGGCTACCGTCGGAGAGAAGTGGTGGGAAGTGTGGTTTGAACGCTTAGAAAAGACACCACCCTTTGTCGAAGCCTGGGTCGGCCATCAACGGCGGGATGACTATTGGAAGCACGGTTCGGTCTGCGAAGATTATTCCGATATAGAAATACCGATTTTTGCCGTCGGTGGTTGGGCTGACGGATACACGAATGCGGTCTTCCGCCTTATGGAAGGCTTACCCGGTCCGAAAAAGGCCTTAATTGGTCCCTGGGCCCACGAATATCCTGAAGTTGTCCAGCCGGGACCCCAGATTGGCTTTTTACAAGAAAGCCTTCGCTGGTGGGATTATTGGTTAAAGGGAATCGATACCGGCATTATGGATGAAACAATCTTCCGGGCCTATATCCAAGATTCCGTACCACCAAAAGATTACTACGAGTATCGGCCTGGGCGTTGGATTGCTGAAGAAGGTTGGCCAAGTGCATCGGTAAAGACGGCTAGACTATATTTAGACAAAAACCGTCTACAAAACGACCTACCGGAAGAAGAAGCAATTACGATCGGCGGTGTCCAGGAGCACAGCCTCTATCATGAGACCTGGTGTCCCTTCGGTCAACCCGGGGACATGGCCTTAGACCAACGGCTAGAAAATGGCATGGCTGAAGTCTTTACGACGGGACCTTTAGAGGAAGACATCGATTTATTCGGTTTTCAGAGCTATCGGTGGAAGTAAGTTCTGATAAGGAGCAAGCCCTGCTTGCCGTTCGCCTTTGTGACTTAGCACCGAACGGACAATCGACCTTAATTTCCTGGGGCGTACTCAATCTAACCCACCGAGATAGCCATGAGTTTCCAGAGAAGTTAACACCAGGGGAAAAATATACGGTAACAATTCCCCTCAATGCAATCGGCTATCAAGTGCCGAAGGGACACCGTCTACAGATTGCCCTAGCGCCGACTTACTGGCCTCACGCCTGGCCATCGCCGGAAGAAGCGACCTTAGTCATCTACACCGGTGAGCAGACGAAGCTTAAGCTTCCTGTCCGTACCCCACAGGAACTCGATCAAGGTTTAAAGGCTTTCGAGCAACAGAGTACGGCAAAGCTTTTAGATAAGGCCGACCTGCGAAAGGGCGATCGAATGAGGAAAATCGAACATGACCCAATTACAAACGAGTGGCATTTAATCGACCTTTTTGACGAAGGAAAACGCCGCCTCGTAGAAGACGGTATCGAATACGGTAGTATCAACAAACTCGTCTATCAATTAAGGAAGGGGCCCCCCTATCAGCCAAGGTTCGCTCCGATTGGATGATTGAAATCGGTCGGGGAGATTGGTATACAAAGGTGGAAACCTTCAGCACGATGGAGTCAACGAAAGAAGCCTTCGTTCTAAAAAATGAAGTTATCGCCTACGAAGAAGAAGAGGAAGTATTCCGTAAAACTTGGCATAAGGAAATCGAACGGGACCATATGTAAACATTAAGCGATAAAGGAAGTGGACGAAATGAATTATAACGAAAGGCTAAGGAAATTACGCCAACGGATGGAAGAGGAAGCAATCGATTGTTGCTTCCTCTGGCATCCCGATAACCAACATTACTTCACTGGCTTCCGGGTTATTAGCTATTCTAGGCCGATCTTCACCTTGGTCACGGAAGCAATGAACCATTGAATGTCTTAGCCTACTGTATTGGCTGGGCCCTCGGCGTCTACCTCGGAAGTATTATTGAAGACCGCTTAGCGCTAGGCTACCGTGTTTTTGAAGTAATTATCGACCCTGTATCCTACGACCTGGTCGATAAATTAAGAGGTCAGGGATACGGTGTTACGACATGGTTAGCCGATGGAAAGGACGACCAACGTCTTGTCCTTAAAATCTTAGCTAAAAGAAATACCGAGAAAAAACTGCAACAGTTTATCGATCAAGAGTCGCCTAAGGCCTTCGTTATCGCCTATGAACCGACCCAATTTAACGGGGGTTTCCTCACGAAGAAACTCGAAGGTTCTGTCGCCAAACTTAATGTCTAAACGATAAAGGGGCTTTACGTTCCCCGGGCATGAACCTTTCGCTTAACTATCCCTTCTTCTAAAGAAAGGAACTAGCGGAAGGTCCATGCCTTTCTTTATGGGCTAAAGTCAACGGAAGGGCATTAAAAATAACCTTGCGAACTGTGGCTTCCTTCCTTAGTTAAAGCTTCCCTCGCAAGGTGTAGGTGGAACCTGTTTATTCTTTTTCTTTATTCTTACGTGCTAGGGCGTATTTTCGCTTCGTCGCTTCACCTCCCCGAATATGCCGGACGGATTTATGATATTCTAAAATTTCCTTGACCTGTTTAGCCAGTTCCGCATTAATTTCGGGCAATCGTTCGGTTAAGTCTTTGTGTACTGTACTTTTTGATACCCCGAATTCCTTTGCAATCATTCGTACTGTCTTTTTTGTTTCGACGACATAATGACCGATCCGGATCGTTCGCTCTTTAATGTAATCATGCACACCGTTCGCCTCCCTAGGTTGATTTTCTGAGGTGAATGCGAATCGAGATGCGGTGTCCATCGAACAGAATCGGAATGAAGCGAGGGTTCTTTTTACGACGCGTAACCGGTTGACCTATTTCCCTACTCTTACAGGGTCATAACGTTTCCAAGTTCACTAGACTATGCAGGACGGATTTCCTTCGCCATCGCTCAATCCTACAAAAACTTCCCTAGGTTAGACTATTCCTCTTGTCTTTTCTGTTCTCATACATCTTGCTGTAATAACAAAACCCGTGACTAGGTACGAACTGATTTTCCTTTGCACCCCAGATTAAACGTGAGCCCGTTAATCTTAGTCTATTATCCTGACTTTTTAAATATGAGTAATCTAGGGGAATCGAAAAATTTTTAAAAAAATAAACCTCCTCATTGAATCTTCATTCGATGAGAAGGTTCCTAGCCGATAGGGCTGTAGTTTAGCAAACTTAGGCGGTAATAGAAAAGGAGACTTCACGTTTTTTCTCCTCTTCATGCCCTTCGGCTTCCTTTTCTTTTTTCTCTTTAGTGTCAGTGGCTCCATCCTCTTCTTTCTCCTCTTCGTCTGTATCGGCGACTTGTACTTCATACTGGGCTAGGACACTCACTTCTTTATTGAAAAATTGCTCAGGATTAACCTCGATTCCATCTTTGTGCAATTCGAAATGAACGTGGGTGCCACCATTTTCGTTAAAGACGTTCTTCCCAGCGACTCCGATCTTGTCGCCTTGCTTTACTTCATCGCCGACATCGACGGTTACTTCACCCAAACTGGCATAATGGGTCGTAATCGCATCGTTATGGGTTAGGGTAACGATGTGACCGAGTAGGGGGTCTTCCTTTACTTCCGTTACGGTTCCACTTAAAGAGGCAAGGACATCGAAGGCTTCACCATTAGCCTGGGCAATGTCGATTCCCGTACTTTGATAGTAACGATTGTTATATAAGGTTAAACCTTTTTTCTGCTCTTCCTGATCGGCATCATAATCGTAAAATTTTGTCACAATTTCAGCATCTAAAGATTCCGCCACAGGCATTTTAATTGTCTCCTCTTGTTGCATTACGGCTTCGGCATCCTCTTCGAAATCCGAACCCGCCTCCTGGCTCAGTTGGTCAAGCTGTTCCTTAAGGTTAGGATCCTCCGCTAAAGGATTCCCCCGGGTTTGATACCAAACGACCGCCGAAAGAACGATAGCCGCTAGGGAGATATAGACAGCAGGAAGAAACCACTTTTTTCGTAAGAGTTGTACCAAACGATTTTTAGGTACTCTTTCAAAATCTTTCATTACTTCATCACCTCATCACCATTGTGAACAAGTTTCCTGCAATCTATACCTACTATTTTCCATTTTTTACGTAACGATAGATTTTCTTTTACAAAAATTTTCATCTGAAAAATTACGCCCTTTTTTTATAAGAACAAAATAAAAAACGATGCTCCGTGAAGCATCGTTTTAACCTTTAATGTAGATGAAAAGTTAGTCGTTCATCACGAGCATCGGCGCTACGTCATCTAAAGGAGTAATGGCGACATCTTGGTAATAATGTGTAAGAATAGCTTTATAGTTCTTACCCTCCTTCGCCATTTCATTCGCACCATGTTGGCTCATCCCGACACCATGGCCGTAACCTTTCGTCGTAATGATTACGTGCTCATCGCGTTGGGAAATTGTAAAATCTGTTGAACGTAAATTCAACTTTTCTCGCATTTCCCGACCGGTAAAAGTCTGGGAACCAATAGCGACTTCACTGACCCGATTGCTAGGGGTCCGTTTTATTTTGATTGGGAGAGGTTTAGTTTGAAGCCCTTCAAGACCTAGCCGTTGTTGTAATTCTTCTAAGGTGAAAATTTCCTGTTTTTTAAAGTTCGGAAGTTTTTCCTCCCATTTACTTTCTACACTTTTTAAATAGGGCAGATCGTTGCCCCAATAGTGTTTAGCATCTTCGGTATAGCCATTGCTCATAGAAAAGAAGGTCGGGGTAATCGGTTGGCCTTTGTAGGTAAGAATTTCTTTTTCGGTTTCTTTAACGGCCTGTGTAATCTTCTCCCATTTCCATTGAAAATCGCTACCCCAAAGGGATTGGAGTTCTTCCTTGTTCTGGTACACTTGATGGTTGACAGTATCGGTAATCGGGTCCTCTTTTTTATGGAGTAGATGGTTGACGATATAGGTTCGGGCAGCAACGGCCTGGGCCTTTAAAGCTGCTAATTCAAAGTCAGCCGGCATCTCCGAAGCAACGACCGAGGCGACATAGGTCTCTAAAGGAACCGTTTCCATCTCCTTTGAATTTTCGCGTTCGACCGTGACCTCAATCGCTAGTTCATCCTCTTCCTCCGTGGCAAGTTCTACACTCTCTTCAGCTACTTCTTCTTCCGGAGGTGTGGCCTTTGTCAATTGGACGACAAAGGTTGGTAAAAGGACGATCAACCCTATACCGACGGCGAGCAATATCGTTAGTTTGAATAGGACATGGCGATAAGGTGTAGGTTGTAATAGGTTAGCTAGCCCTTGCTTTTCACGACGTTCGTTCTGTGCATGGCGGATTTTACGGTGAACTTGTTTTCGCAGTTTTTTTACCTTTGTTTCGTACGTAATAGCTACTCCCCCTTTGTAGTCTTTTCTTCTATACATCTATATGAGGGAGAATTCATTTTATGTAAAAAAAAGCTGAAAAACTTTTACAAAGAAGGAAAGCTTGACACTTTGTAAAAATTTTTCAGCCTGCTACTATGCTTATAATTCCATGGCGATATCTTTTTTAGAAAAATCCACTTCAATCACTTGGTCAGAGGATGCTTTTTCTTTCGTGGAAATGCGCTTAATATTTGCTCCGAGTCGCTTTAATTTACCTGCAAAATCTACATAGCCACGATCTAGGTGGTGTAATTCGGTCACTTCCGTTGTACCTTTGGCGCACAGACCAGCTAGCACTAAGGCGGCAGCAGCTCGTAGATCCGTCGCTTGAACCTGGGTACCTTGCAACTCATGCATCCCTTCGATAATAACGCTACGTCCTTCTATTTTTATGTTCGCATTCATGCGGCGGAACTCTTCTACATGCATGAAGCGATTTTCAAAGACTGTCTCGGTTAATATACTCGTACCTTCAGCATTCATCATGGCAACCATCATTTGTGACTGCATATCCGTCGGAAATCCAGGATGCGGTAACGTTTTAATATCGGTTGCACGTAACGGGCCATCGGCTTTGACACGAATCGTATTGTCGCCTTCTGTCACTTCTACTCCCATTTCTCGTAATTTAGCCGTTACAGGACGCAAGTGCTCACAGACGACATTTTCAATTACGACATCGCCACCGGTTACTGCAGCAGCTACCATAAAGGTACCGGCCTCTACGCGATCAGGTATAATAGTATGTTCGACACCCTTTAACTTGTCGACGCCTTTAATACGAATCGTTTCCGTTCCTGCACCGATAATATCGGCACCCATCTTCGTCAAATAATTGGCTAAATCAACAATTTCTGGTTCTTTGGCACAGTTTTCTATTACTGTCGTGCCTTCGGCTAGAGTCGCAGCCATCATAATATTTTCCGTGGCACCGACGCTCGGAACATCGAGGTAGATCGTCGCTCCTTGTAAACGTTGTTCGGAGCGTAATTCGACAAAGCCATTACCGAACTCGACCGTTGCCCCCATCGCTTCGAAACCTTTCAGATGTAAATCTATCGGCCTAGAACCGATGGCGCAACCCCCTGGTAAGGCAACCTTCGCGTGACCGTAACGGGCAAGTAAAGGTCCTGCTACTAAAATAGAAGCACGCATCTTTCGCACATATTCAAAAGGAGCTTCTGTAAGTAGTTCCTTTGTCGCATCTATTTCTACTCGATTATTTTCGAACGTAATATCGGCATTTAAGTTTTTGATTACTTTGTTAATTGTATATACATCTTCTAAAGTCGGGACATCATGGATGATACTTTTGTTTTCACTTGCCATCAAAGACGCTGCTAATACTGGTAGAACAGCGTTTTTTGCCCCTTCAATCTTGACACTACCGGTTAGTCTTTCACCACTTTTTACAATAATCTTATCCATAAGCCTATTCTCCTTCAAGGTCGTAAAACTGTACCAATTCATTACCATTTTTTTGTTATAATATTTGCTGGTATCCAGACCAGCAAATGACCAACGAAAAACATAAGGGAATATAAGATCAAAACAATAACTCCCTGTTGTAAATGAAATAAGCAAAGATAAATGCAATAATTCCTATAATAACTCCCAGATAAGGTAATGAACGAATATATACTTTTAAATTATATTTCATACGCTCATTCAAAATCATACCCTCATTTCAGGTAATATTTTACTGAATATAGGAGTCTGTTCCGTATATATATATTCAAGTCGTGATATTCGTGTGCCTATTTCGTTTATATTTCTTCATATTAATTAGCTCTTATTATGTCAACTAAATGAATTCAAATTCATTAAAATCCATTGACTAGTATAGCATTAAATTACTAATTTTAACAAGTTTAAAAATCCTTTTTCGCATCTTCTTAAAAATTTGTAAGGATTTTTACATAATTTGCATATAATTCTTAAGCCTTTCTTCCTTGCTATACGTCGTTCGTAGGATAGGGTTAAAATAAATAGATTAAATCCTGTGACCATTGAAGAATATCTAATACAAAACGACTTACTGTCGTTCCTAAAGCTATCGTAACAAAAATAATAAAGATTCGTGCTTCAACTATTTTATTCTTATGAAAAAAATGATCAAAATTAATAGATTGGATAACAATCCAGGTTAAATAAATGAAAAATACATGCGAGATCATCCCCACGAGGGAAAGGTAGCCGATCATTTTCATTCGCAATCCACACCTTATGTCGAATAATTGTTTTTAAATTTCATAAAATAGACAGGAAGTATGTTAATCATAGCAGAATAAAAAAGCCATGTAAAACGGTCGTCTGATTATCGGAAAGAAATGTAGAGATGATTTCGGGAGTTTCCGCCTATCATTTCCCGGGAAATGCTGCGGAAGTACTGAGTGTTTTTACTTACGTTTCGGCCGGTTATTGATTGCGAGCATCCATCCTTTGCTTGTTTACTAAGATCGGCCTTTTTTGCCTATTCTTGTCAAATAAAAAACCTCATATTGGTAATGAGGTTTATTGTCTAGCGATTTCTAATCTATTTAAAGCCCGTTGCAATGCTGCTTCAGCTCGGACTTTGTCGATATCTTTTTGTTCGGCTAATCGTTTTTCAGCCCGTTCTTTCGCTGCTAGCGCTCGTTCGACATCGATTGCGTCAGCTTTTTCTGCAGAAGGGGCTAATACCGTAACCGTTTCAGGTCGAACTTCAATAAAGCCACCACTTACAGCAACGATATCTTCCCCATCCTCTTTTTTCAAACGGAGTGCACTAATGGCAAGGGGAGCAACAAGGGGTATGTGACCAGGTAAAATCCCAAGTTCTCCTGTCTCCGCCTTACAGCTGACCATTTCGTAATCGTCTTCTAATACTGTTCCATCAGGAGTTACAACACTAACCGTTAGTGTTTTCATGCAACACACCTCCTAGGATACGTTATGAAGAGGTGGATAGCCACCTCCTCTCATAACGGTTCAAAGTTATTTAGTCATTTCTTTTGCTTTTTCTACTACTTCTTCAATACGACCAACGAGGCGGAAAGCATCTTCTGGTAAGTGGTCATATTTACCTTCAAGAATTTCCTTGAAGCCTCGTACCGTTTCTTCAATTGGTACGTAGGAACCTGGTTGACCAGTGAACTGTTCAGCCACGTGGAAGTTTTGTGATAAGAAGAATTGGATTCGACGGGCACGGCCGACGATTAACTTATCTTCATCACTTAATTCGTCCATACCGAGAATAGCGATAATATCTTGTAATTCACGATAACGTTGTAACGTTTCTTGAACTTTTGTCGCCACTTCATAGTGCTCTTCCCCAACAATCTCAGGGTCAAGGGCACGGGATGTAGACGCTAATGGGTCAACCGCAGGATAAATTCCTTGCTCGGATAGTCCACGGTCGAGGTTTGTCGTTGCGTCTAAGTGGGCGAAAGTTGTCGCTGGTGCCGGGTCGGTATAGTCGTCCGCTGGTACGTAAATCGCCTGAATCGATGTTACAGAACCTTTCGTTGTAGAAGTGATTCGCTCCTGTAACTGACCCATTTCCGTAGCGAGCGTCGGCTGGTAACCAACCGCTGATGGCATACGACCTAATAGGGCTGATACTTCCGAACCTGCCTGGGTGAAACGGAAAATGTTGTCGATAAAGAGTAACACGTCTTGTCCCTCTTCATCCCGGAAGTATTCCGCCATTGTTAAACCGGTTAAGGCAACACGCATACGGGCACCTGGTGGTTCGTTCATTTGACCGAAAACCATGGCTGTTTTATCGATAACGCCTGAGTCCTTCATTTCGAAGTATAAGTCGTTACCTTCACGGGTACGCTCTCCAACTCCGGCGAAAACCGAAATACCACCGTGCTCCTGGGCAATGTTGTTAATTAATTCTTGAATTAGTACGGTTTTTCCAACTCCCGCACCACCGAATAAACCGATTTTTCCACCCTTGATATAAGGGGCGAGTAAGTCTACTACTTTAATTCCTGTAACTAAAATTTCCGTTTCTGTAGAAAGATCCTCGTACTCTGGTGGTTCACGGTGGATCGGGTCTCTACGAACTTCCTCAGGGATTTCCTCCCCTAAATCAATATGTTCACCTAGTACGTTAAATACTCGTCCAAGGGTCTCTTCCCCAACAGGGACTGAGATTGGTCCTCCTGAACTTTCAACTTCTGCGCCTCTTTTTACACCATCTGTAGAGGCCATCGCAATCGTACGTACGGTATTATCACCTAAATGCAAAGCAACTTCTAGGGCAAGTCGTCTCGCCTCAGTCTGTTCTGTTGCTTCGACCTGTACAAATAATGCGTCATAAATATCCGGTAGGTTGCCGTCTTCGAACTTGACGTCTACGACCGGACCCATTACTTGTGTTACAATTCCTTTACTCAATCGATTTCCCTCCTAACCTAGTTAACCTTCAATCGAAGGATGAAAGGGTATAGGACCCTTTCATCTGTTACGTAAAGATTACTCCAAGGCTGCTGCTCCAGAAACAATTTCCGTGATTTCTTGAGTGATTGCAGCTTGGCGTGCACGGTTAAAGGATAACGTCAATTCGTCGATCAATTCTTCAGCGTTATCCGTAGCACTCTTCATCGCTGTCATACGGGCAGCGTGCTCACTCGCTTTAGCATCGAGTAAAGCTCCGTAGATTAAGCTTTCTGCGTATTGTGGTAATAAGGTTTCTAAGATTTGTTCTTCATTCGGTTCATATTCATAGCTACTTGTCGCTTCAGTCGTATCAATATTTGATATAGGTACGAGTGTATTCGTTTCGACAACTTGAGAAATCGCACTTACGAAATGGTTGTAAATAATTATCAATTCGTCGATTTCCTCATCGATAAATAACTGCACCGCATTTCCGGCGATCGTTTTAATTTCTGCATAACGGGGCTGGTCCTGTAAACCGATAACCGATTCTACAACAGGAATGTCCTGCTTTTCACAAAACTCTAAGCCCACTCGACCAATCGCAATAACGACATACTCATCTGGGGACGTATGCTTCTCCTCAATCGTCTTCATTAAGGTACGGAGGATGTTCGCATTATAAGCACCGGCAAGCCCACTGTCTGCTGTAACAACGATATAGCCTGTGCGCTTTACCTCCCGGCGTTCGAGCATCGGATGAGTAACGTCTGTACTATTCATAGCGATATTGGCGATGACTTCTTGGATTTTATCGCTATAGGCTGCATAGCGTTTCGCATTTTCTTCAGCCCGGCTAAGCTTAGAAGCCGATACCATTTCCATCGCCTTTGTAATTTGCTTCGTTTTGGCAGTCGAATTAATCCGATCTTGAATATCTTTAAGAGATGCCAAGCTCTTCACCACCTTTCTTTTTCAAAGGTTATCCGCTCTACGTTAACTTATTTATTTTGTTCTGATGAAGGTAAGAAAGATTTTTTGAAGTTTTCGATTGCTTCTTTCATCTTGTCTTCATCAGCTAAGTCTTTCGTCTCGCGAATCGTATCTAAGATATCCTTCGCATTTGAGTCAGCCCATACGTGGAACTCTTCTTCAAAGCGTACGATATCTTCGACGGCGATGTCGTCGAGCAATCCTTCGGTTAAAGCAAATAGGATGAAGACTTGCTTCTCTACTGGTAATGGCTTATGTAAGCCTTGTTTTAATACTTCAACCGTCCGCTGTCCTCGAGCTAATCTCGCTTGCGTTGCCTCGTCTAAGTCAGAACCGAATTGAGCAAAGGCCTCTAACTCACGATAGGCTGCTAAGTCTAGACGTAAGGTTCCGGACACACGTTTCATCGCCTTGATTTGAGCGTCTCCTCCCACTCGAGATACGGATAATCCGGCGTTGATTGCTGGACGAACTCCCGAGAAGAATAGGTCGCTCTGTAAGAAAATTTGTCCGTCTGTAATCGAAATAACGTTCGTTGGAATATAAGCAGAAATATCTCCTGCTTGGGTTTCAACGAATGGTAAGGCTGTTAAAGATCCACCACCTAAATCGTCGTTTAGCTTCGCTGCCCGCTCTAATAGACGGGAGTGTAAGTAGAAAACATCCCCTGGGAAGGCCTCACGACCTGGTGGACGACGTAATAAAAGTGAAAGCTCACGGTAGGCCGCCGCTTGTTTGGATAAGTCGTCATAAACGACGAGGACGTGTTTACCGTTGTACATGAACTCTTCACCCATCGATACCCCTGCATAAGGTGCAAGGTATAAAAGTGGTGCTGGGTCAGAAGCACCTGCTGCTACGACAATCGTATAATCTAAAGCTCCGTAACGACGGAAGGTTTCTACCGTGCTACGTACTGTAGATTCTTTCTGTCCGATAGCAACATAAATACAAATCATATCTTCGTCTTTCTGGTTAAGAATCGTGTCGACCGCTACAGTCGTCTTTCCTGTTTGACGGTCTCCGATAATAAGCTCCCGCTGACCTCTTCCGATCGGTACGAGGGCATCGATCGCCTTAATCCCTGTCTGTAATGGCTCGTATACGGAACGACGGTCCATGACTCCTGGCGCTTCCGATTCAATCGGACGAGTTTTTGTCGTCTCGATAGGACCTTGACCATCAATAGGCTGTCCTAATGGGTTCACAACCCGACCAATTAGCTCCTCACCAACTGGTACTTGCATAATTCGACCTGTACGACGAACTTCATCGCCTTCTTTAATATCTGTATAAGGACCTAAGATAACGATCCCGACGTTTGTTTCTTCTAAGTTTTGAGCCATTCCAACGATACCGTTAGAAAACTCAACTAATTCACCAGCCATCACGTTATCTAATCCGTGCGCTCGTGCGATACCGTCCCCGACTTCGATTACTGTTCCGACGTCGGAAACTTCTATTTCTGTATCAAAGTTTTCGATTTGCTGTTTAATCAATGTACTAATTTCATCAGCAGTAATGCTCATACCATGTCACCCCTATCCTTAAAGATTTGCGGTCGTTAAACGGTTTTTTAACCGGTTTAACATTCCGCTAATCGAACCATCATAAATTGTATTTCCTACTTGGATTTTGACCCCTCCAATTAAACTCTTATCAATTTCATTGTTGAAGGTAATCGAATCCATGTCTAGTCGTTTCTTAAAAGAGTTTTCGAGAGAAGTTTTCTCGTCATCGGTTAAAGGGCGTACAGTATAAACTGTCGCAGTCGCAATCCCCTTCGCCTCGTTGTATAGATATACATAGTGGTCGACGATCCCAGCTACTTCAGCTAAACGGTGACGTTCGACTAAAATTTTCAGCGTATTTAACACGATACGATCGAAACTTTTAAAGGCTTCATCGATCATCGCTTTTTTCTTTTCTAAAGGAACGCGTGGATGACTTAAAATCTCAACGAACTCCTTATTTTCTTCGAATACTTCTTTGACTATGCCAAGCTCAGAAATTAATTGATCTGCAATTTCCTTTTCTTGAGCGAGTTGAAAAAGAGCTTCCGCATATCTCTTCGCTACTACCGTAATCATTGCTCTTCTCCCACTTTTTCAATATATTCTGCAATCAATTTATCTTGATCTTGTGCGCTAATTTCCTTTTCAATCATTTTTCCGGCAATAAGGACGGATAATGAAGCGACTTGGTCTTGTAAGCCTTGAATAGCTTTTTCCTTCTCATTACGAATTTCTTCCTGAGCTGCTTTTTTGATGCGCTCGGCCTCTTCTCTAGCAGCGGCGATAATGCTTTCTTCCTGTTGTTCTCCAGCACTTTTCGCTTCGTCGAGAATCTTTTGCGCTTCTTGGCGAGTTTGTTGTAATCGTTCTGCTGCTTCTTTCGACGCTTTTTCTGCCTCGATACGATTCATCTCTGCTGTATCAATTTGTTCAGCAATATGGTCTTCACGCTTTTGCATCATGTCCATCACTGGACCCCAAGCAAATTTCACTACAAGGACCATGAGCAAGATGAAGAAAAAGAGCATGATGATCGCATCGACTACCATGAAACCACCTAGCACACAATTCACTCCTTTCGCGAACGTAAAACAATTATTGTACAACGAACGATGGCGAAGTTATACCATTGCTTCGCCTCGAGTTACGTTTTTATTTTCCTTAGTTACCCATAACCATTAATGCGATAACAACACCGATAATTGGTACCGCCTCAACTAACCCGATACCGATGAACATGATTGTCTGTAACTGTCCACGTAATTCAGGTTGACGTGCTACACCTTCTACTGTTTTACTAACGATTAAACCGTTACCTACACCTGCACCTAAAGCACCTAAACCAACTGCAATTGCTGCCGCTAAAGCTCCCATAATGTAACTCCTCCTCAAAAAAATTTATAATATAGTTTCCAGATTTACGTTAAATAAATCTGGCAATTTCTTTACAACAATTATTGATCCTCACTCACTTTGTGAGAAATGTAAACCATTGAAAGCATGACGAAAATAAAGGCTTGGATGGCTCCAATGAAGACACTAAAGCCTTGCCATGCAATAAATGGAATTGCTCCTGCTAAAAAGCCCCATGGTCCCTTTTTAGCTAATCCAACAAGCAACATTAACAGTACGCCACCAGCAAACATGTTACCAAATAGACGCAAACCAAGAGTTAACGTATTGGCAAACTCCTCAATGATTTTAATTGGGAATAAAAACCATACCGGAGTGAAGTATCCTTTGACGTAATGTTTCATCCCACGTAGTTTGATAGCATAATAGTGCGATAATACGATGACCATCGTAGATAGAGTCAACGTCACTACAGGGTCTGCTGTCGGTGATGTCCACCATACTTTGTCATCGATAATGATCGTCGTCATAACACCGAGTAAGTTGGCGACGAGAATGAATAGGAATAGGGTAATTGCTAATGGTAAGAACCTCTTCCCTGTCTTCCAATCCATCGTGTCGTCAATAATACCTTTGACGAAGTCTAAAATCCATTCCATCACGTTTTGGACACCAGTCGGTTTCATTTTTAAATTTCTAGCGCCTAAAATTGATAGAACTAAGACGATAGTAAAGGTGACGATGATCATAAAGACGTTGGCTAAGTTAACCGATAGCCATGGAATGCCAAAAAGGCCTTCAATGACTGGTGAACTCGTTTCATTCATCTTCTCACCCCGCTTTCCTTTGCTATTTTCTATTAAAAAGTAGAAAATCAATCATTATGATTGGATATACGAGCATGAGCCCGATAATATAAGCTACGATATCGTAATCATAATGAAGGGCTATTACAGCTCCTAGGGCTGTCATCGCTAGACGCGAAATAGTTCCCATTCCTATCTGTTTTCCGCTTCGGGCTGCGGACTCACCGAGCAACCGGGTCTTCCGTTGCAAGAGTAGTAGGTTATAGAAACTGACAGCCATTCCTAATAGCAATCCGTTCATGAAGGCTTTATACGGTAATACGAACGTAAGGATCAGTGCCAACACGATTCCGTATAGAAGCCATTTTCGTTGACGGGCTACCATTTGTTCATAATTTGCCATTAGCGCTTGCTCACTTTCAAACAAGTGATTTCCTAAAAGGGACAGATTTGGAAAGAGTGTATAATAACGACGGTATGTATGGAAAGAGTGCGTATTTATCGTTTATTATACAACAATTCCATACGATGAATTTTACATTAGCGATTGCCCATTGTCAATTTAATGTACAAGCCTAAGCCCTTCCTTTTTCATTTTTTTATAGAGGGTTGTTTTTTCGAAAAAATCCTCGTTCCTTGGCTAGGAACTCATTTTTTAAGCTAAAGGTTTTATAACGCCTGTACCTGTATGGGCATCATCGCTATGGACTCTTATTTTCAAACCATCTTTAACTATAATACGTTAAAGTTTCTTGTGCAAATATATCGATAAATATTTTTATTTGTTCAAAAAGTTGCCATTTTTAATAAAGATTACAAAATAATTCATTAGTCCCTATCCCCAGAAAGATAGATTGGTGCAAAAGTACTCACGATGTCCCCACCCTTCACTTTAGCTACGACCAAGCCGTAAAATAATCCCCTTTCCTTAATATGCTCTAGCCGAACCTCCCCTTCTATCATGCCAGTAGGAAGATTGTCTAATCGCAGCAACTCCTCCACAAAGACTAAGCTATCCGGCTCATACATATGTACTTCGAGCCATTCTAGTTCTTCCGCCACATGGAGAGAGTAGGTCGCCAAATTATTTTTCTCCTCTGAAAACTCAAACGTAAAACCAGAGACTGTTTCATAGTTTTCCGTCCGATTAATAAAGAGGTAAGGGAGGGTATAACTTTCGTCATCGACCTGAACCGTTAAAAACCCTTCTTGTAAACCGTCCTCGAGGAAAAGTTCCTTCACATCGAGTTCGATTGGTATACGGAGACTAGCTCCTGGTTTAAGGCTTTGTTCCCTCGGTAGTTGCCACTGGAGGCCGGCTACTTTCGGTGGCTGGGAAAAAACGATCCGCTTCTCCTTATCCGTCATATTATGGAAGGTCACTTCTTGCCGCCGCTTTTCGATAGACGATTCTACTTTACCAAAGGTAAGGAGGCCATTTTCGATAATAACTTCCGCTTCGATTGCTTTCTTTGGATCGATTAAACCAGCTCCTTGAATATGGGGAGGGAGCCGATCTTTTCCGTTTTCTGTCGTTAGGGTCTGGGCTGTCGTTTCTAGGCTGGCGAAAATTTGTGCCGGCGTCCAATCCGGATGGGCTTCTTTGATCAAAGCGACGGCTCCGGCGACATGGGGCGCGGCCATACTCGTACCATTATATAAATCATACCCGTTTGGCACGGTGCTAAACACCTGTACGCCAGGAGCAACGACATTCGGTTTAATTTGCCAATTGATCGTTACCGGTCCTCGGGAACTAAAGGATGCTACCGTATCTTCCTGCGTAGAAAACATTGTTTTAAAGTATTGACTTCTTCCTTGTAAAGTTAAATAGCTAGCATCTTTTTCTTCAATAAGAGCAATCGGTAATTTATAAGAAGCTTCAAAGGTTGGAAGCCCCTGTAACAGTGCTTCATTTTTAGTAATAAGGATCGCCTCAGACTGGGCCTTTACCGCTTCTTCTATTTGATACAAAAGCTCCCCCGCTTCTTCGGTGGATAGAAGAACGATCCGGTCGACAAAGGAACGACCTTTTGTAAAGGGCTCTACTTGATAGTCCCTCGAAAGATCCCAAGTTTGACCGAAAGGGAGGGGATACAAGGGGATTTTCTTTCGAGAAAGGGACTCGTATAAATAGGGATGTGCTTGGTAGGCACTGTACGCTCCTACTGAAAAGGCGGTGCTTGCTGTCGCTGGTGCACCGACTGTCCAAGGGTTAGGGCCACTATTTCCATTGGCTACGATTACAGCAACGCCCTGTTTAGTAGCTTCAACAACTGCCTTGCTCGTTGGATAGTCGGGACCATTGATAGAATTTCCTAAAGAAAGGTTCATAATATCTACCCCGTCCGCTAAGGCTTCTTCCATCGCCGCAATAACTTGAATAGAACTCCCGACCCCACCGGGACCAAGGGCGCGATAAATATATAAGTCGACATCGGGAGCAACTCCCTTCATCCAGCCATTGGCTCCGATAATACCAGCGACATGGGTACCGTGGGTCGTTGGCTCGCCCTCGTCGATCGTCGTTTCATAAGGTGTATTATCTAGGTCGACAAGATCGAAGCCCCCTTTTACATTTTTCCTTAAGTCTGGATGTAAAGGGTCGATACCGGTATCGATGACAGCTACTTTGACTCCTTTTCCTGTATAGGACGTATTATTGAATGAAGAAGGAAATTGTATAGCTGGGTCGTCTTTTTGTTTTGCAACTTGAAAGTCTCGATATGAAAGGTAGGTCTTGCTACGATGTTTCCAAGGCTTGTCTGTGGCGACGTAGGTCTGGGCCGGGGTCAAACTTTTCACCCCAGCAACCTGCCTTAATTTTGTTAAATCCTTTGCTGGAATCTTTAATCCAATCCCTTGAAGTAGCTGATGGTAGACGCTAATGACTTCAGCTTGGGGAAAGCGGGCTTCGATCGTCGCTTTCATTTGCTCAGGGTCAGCATCAACTTCTACAATTACGGCCTGTTTCCCCTTTGCTTCCTGGGCTATAAACGGAAAGGCATCAGCTACCGGTAACTTCAGAAATAATAGGAAAACTAGGTAGAGACTAAGGAAAGGAGCTACTACTTTCTTCATCATCGTCATCCTTTCTCAACAAAGCTTTCTATCAAAGCTAGTATTCGTTAATCTAGCCCATCTATACATATAATGAGACCGCTCAGTAGAAAGAGTAACTCGTTTTCCCAAATGATTAACTAAATCTGTCAAAGCCCATAGAAAAATCCCGACATCCTTCTATCGATTAAGCCTATAAGAAAGGCATCATAACTATAAAAGATAAAGGGTGAAAGTAGCCTCAATCGCTAACTTCCACCCTCTTCTGTTATTGCTTTACTTCTATTTCCTCTCGAATTTCCTTCGCTGCTTCTACCATCACGGACAAGGCTTCGATTGTTTCTGTTTCCTTCCGTGTCTTTAAACCGCAATCGGGATTGACCCAAAATTGCTTCACAGGAATCGTTTGTAAAGCACGATTGATATGGCACTTAATTTCTCCCTTTGTCGGAATCCTTGGGCTATGGATATCGTAGACCCCTAGACCAATTTCCTTTTTATAGGTATTGGTTTCGAAGGTAGAAATAAGTTCCCCGTGACTGCGCGACGTTTCAATGGAAATGACGTCTGCATCTAAAGCGTCTATTGCATCGAAAATATCTTCAAACTGCGAATAGCACATGTGGGTATGAATCTGGGTCTTCGGTTGGGCCGTTGCCGTCGCTAGGCGGAAGGCATAGGCTGCATTTTCAAGATAGTCCTCCCACTTTTCTGGATCTAAAGGTAGACCTTCTCGCAGGGCTGGTTCATCGACCTGAATAATGCTAATCCCTGCTTCCTCTAAGGCTTCTACTTCCTTCTGTAAGGCTAAGGCAATTTGCTTCATAATCGTAGCATCGCTCGCCTCGTCATGGGCAAAGGACCAATTTAAAATCGTAACTGGACCAGTCAACATCCCCTTCACTGGTCGTTCTGTTAACGACTGGGCATAGAGACTTTCCTTAACTGTCATCGGCCCTTGCCAGCTTACGTCACCATAGATTAACGGTGGCTTAACACAACGGGAACCATAGGACTGCACCCAACCATACTCCGTTACTAAAAATCCACCTAGTTTTTCACCAAAGTATTCGACCATGTCATTTCTTTCAAATTCCCCATGGACTAAGACGTCGAGATCGAGTTCTTCCTGAAGTTTGATCCAACGTTTAATTTGTCCCTGGATAAAGGTGTTGTAGTCTGCTTCTGTCACTTCTCCCTTACGCCACTTCGTTCTCGTCCGTCGAACCTCTGGAGTCTGGGGCAGGCTACCGATGGTCGTCGTCGGTAATAAAGGAAGATTTAAATGCTCCTTCTGTAACGGGAGCCGTTCCGTAAAGGGGGCTCGGCGCCGGGCTGCATCAGGAGTTAAGGAAGCCAAGGCTTGCTGAACCTCTTGATTAGAACGGTAAGTAGACTTCAGCTTTTCCAGGGCTTGCTCTACTTGTGTAATTTCCTTCCGAATCGCTTCCCGCCCCTCCTTTAGCCCCTTAGCTAAAAGGACGACTTCCGCCAATTTTTCATCGGCAAAAGAAAGGCCAGCTAAAATGATTGGATCAATCTTACTCTCTAACTCCTTAGTAACCGGAACGTGGAGCAAGGAGCAGGAAGGTTGAATAATAATATCCCCATCTTTTACAAATTGCTTTAACGTTTCTAAAACGGTTAACCTTTCTCCTATATCCGCCCGCCATACGTTACGGCCGTCGATAATACCAGCTACTAAGGTTTTTCCTTGAGGAAAACCGTAGGTACGAATTTGTTCCAAAGAGTCTCCATGGACAAAGTCTAGACCGAAACCCGCAACCGGTAACTGAATAATTTCTGGATAATGGTAGATTTTTTCAAAGTAGGTTTGAAAAATAATGTTTATTCCTGGCACTTCCTTCGCGAAGGTATCGTAGACCTTTTTCGTAAGGTAAAGAGTCTCTTCGTCTACCTTCGTAACGAAAATCGGCTCATCTACTTGAACCCAAGTAGCTCCGGCCTCCTCTAATTCTTTCAGCTGCTGGACATAGAGTGGAAGGAATTGTTCGACTAAGCGCGGGAAATCTTCCGCCTCATAACCTTTCGAAAGCTTTAGGAAAGTAATCGGACCAAGGAGGACGGGCTTACCAGCGATTCCTAGGGTCTCCTTAGCTTCCTTATAATAACGCAGGGCCCGGTTGTCGACTAGACGGGGCGTCACCCCGTTTAATTCCGGAACGATATAATGGTAGTTCGTATTAAACCACTTCGTCATCTCTGAAGCGACCGCTTCTTCCCGCCCACGGGCAATAGCAAAATACGTATCTTCATCGACTGCTCCTCCAGAATAAGAAAAGCGTTGGGGGACGACGCCAAAGCTTACGGCCGTATCTAAAACATGATCATACAAAGAAAAGTCCCCAACCGGAATTAAATCTAATCCTTGTTCCTGTTGCTTTTTTAAATTATTTAGCCGGATTTCCCGGGTTCTTTCTAAAAGGGTCTCCTTTGTAATCTCCCCATCCCAATAACTTTCTAGGGCGCGCTTCCATTCACGCTGTTCCCCAATTCTCGGATAACCTAGATTTGAACTTAAAATTTTTGTCATTTTCTCTTCCTCCATTTTATATTTCTAAAGCTGTAAAAGCTTGGGTCGCTGTTTTCTCATGAATGTATTCCACTAAAGGTACGATGATGTCATACCTTAAAAAAGGTGTAATTAAATAAATCGTAGAAAAGTGCTTCAGGGCCTCATCGATCAATTCTTTAGAAAGACGGATGCTTTCTTCGGTCGAGCGCTGTCGATTGCCAGCTACCCGCTTCATTCGTTCCCGTACCTCTTCCGTCAAAGTAATTCCCGGTACTTCGTGATGTAAAAACTCTGCATTCCTCGACGAGGTCAAAGGCATGATACCGACAAAAATTGGTACATCGATGTGGCGGGTCGCTTCTTTTAATTCAGCAAACCTTTCCGGATGGTAGATCGGCTGGGTTAAAATATAATCTGCTCCGCTTTTTATTTTCTTTTCCATCCGTTGAACAGCCCTTTCTAAATTAGCTACGTTCGGATTAAAGGCTGCGGCAACACTGAAGGCTGTTTTTTCCCGCAAAGACTTTCCTGAAAAAGATAGGCCTTCATTTCCTTTCTTAATCAATTCAATAAGCTTAAAAGAGTTAACATCGAAGACAGAAGTAGCTCCAGGAAAGTCACCAATCTTTGTCGGATCTCCCGTAATAGCTAAAATTTCATGAATCCCTAACGTATGCAGACCCATTAAGTGGGCTTGCAAGCCGATTAAATTACGGTCCCTACAGGTTAAATGAACAAGGGGACGGATTCCTTCCTTTTGCAATATCGTGGCCATGGCGATATTGCTCACCCGAGGGGTCGCCAGGGAATTGTCTGCTAAAGTAATGGCGTCAATTCCAGCCTTTTTTAAGGCCCGGGCTCCTTCGAGATATTCGGTTACATCTAGATGTTTCGGAGCATCAAGTTCGACGATAATCGTCGGTTTTTTTCGGGCAAGTTCAGGGAGGGACTCCTCCTTCCGCTTCGTCTCTTTTGCTATCCGAATTGGTTCCTGGCGGGCAACCGTCTTCGATACGACCGGAGCCTTTCCCTTTACTCCTTCAGCAAGGGCCCGAATGTGCTCAGGAGTAGTACCACAGCACCCACCTAAAAGCCGGACACCTTGTTGACGTAAGCGTTCTGCTACGGTTTTAAAATAGGAAGGCTCGTTTTCGTAATATAAAATCCCGTCCCGATAGGCTGGTAGACTCGCATTCGGATACGCTGATAAATAGGCCCGTTCAGGTAGGCGAACCGTCTCAAGGGAACGGACTACTTGGGCGGGACCGAGACGACAGTTGACACCAACGACATCCGCGCCTAAGGCTTCAAGCTGGTCGATTCCTTCTTGTAAAGATAAGCCCTGTTCTAAAACGCCAGGTTCGTGCATGGACACGTTAGCCACAATGGGTAGATCCGTCTCTTCCCGGGCAATGGCTAAAACCGTCTTTAATTCATCTAAATCATAATAAGTCTCTAAAATGAGACCATCTACTTCTTCGAGAAGGAGGCTATATAGCTGTTCGCGGAAGCTCCGCTTTATTTCAGCCATGCTTTCGTTGAGCACCTTCCCTCCTCGGATTCCTCCGATATTCCCTAAAACAAAGGCACGACCTTGGCTTGCCTTTTTAGCAATTTGGACACCGGCTGTGTTAATTTTTTTTACCTGATCCTCTAGGCCATAGCGGGAAAGCTTAATATAATTCGCCCCGTAGGTATTCGTTTGGATAACTTGGGCACCGGCATGAATATAAGCTTCATGGACATGTTGAATCTGTTCTGAATGGGTTATATTTAGTTGTTCGAAGCATTGGTCGACGCCGTGGGAATATAAAATCGTCCCCATGGCACCATCGGCAACCAATATTTCCTCTTTTAAGCGGGTTAACAATCCCATGCTAGACTCCCTCCTTTACCCTTGCTTGGGCTAAAGCCTGGTCGATATCGTAAATTAAGTCATCGGGGTGTTCTATTCCGACCGATGCCCGCAAGAGGCAATCCGTAAGGCCATAGGACAACCGAACCTCTTCCGGAATATCCATATGGGTTTGGGTGATTGGGTAAGTGAGAAAACTTTCCACGCCTCCTAGGCTTTCAGCGAAGGTAAAAATTTCTAAAGCTTGTAAAAAAGGTTCTACTAAAACCTGATCCTTCACTTCGAAACTTAACATCCCACCTCGGCCTGGATAATAGACTTCCGTTATAAGAGGATGGGTGCGTAAGTAGTCCCGTAAACGCCGAGCATTCTCTTCATGTTGCCTCATCCTAAGGGCCAAGGTCTTCATGCCACGAAGTAGGCTCCAACTATCGTAAGGGGAAAGCACGGCGCCGATTGAATTGTGCAAAAAAGCAAGCTCCTCAGCTAATTTTTCCTCCTTGACGATGACTAGGCCCGCTAGGAGATCATTATGGCCGGCTAAATATTTCGTAGCACTATGCAGAACGATATCGGCTCCAAGTTCCAAGGGCCGTTGGATATAAGGAGTGTACAAGGTGTTATCGACGATGTGTATGAGGCCCTGCTCCTTTGTAAACTGGGAGATTTTTTTTAAATCGACCGTCTGCAATAAAGGATTCGACGGCGATTCGATAAAGACAGCCTTCGTATTCGGCTGGATAAGATCGACGAGTTCCGCTTCATCCTTGCCTGACCAGTAAGTAAATTCAAAGCCATACTTCTTTTCCAAAAGTTTAAAAAGTCGATAGTTTCCTCCGTAAATATCCCGGTTAGCAATTACATGGGAACCCTTTGGAAAAAGGGAAAAAACAAGCTGAACGGCCGACATACCGGAACTCGTCGCAAAGGCCCTTCTTCCTCCTTCTAACTCAGCTACCGCCTCTTCTAAAACATCCCGCGTCGGGTTTCCCGTACGAATATAGTCGTAACCTTCCTGGAGGCCGAGCCGTTCATGGCGATAGGCCGTTGAGAAGTAAATCGGTGTACTGATCGCTCGGTGGGGCTCATCCCGACGATTACCCATTTGCACTAAAAAGGTCTCGCGCTTACAGCGTACAGTCATCTCGCATCTCCTTTCATCAATAAAAAAGAGGCAGTACGTTTGCAACGGCGCAATCAGCGCACATCGTTACAAACGAAACTGCCTCTAGTAGACTAGTCAGCAACTTTCGTCTAATTTATGTTTGTTTCACTGTAAGGGGGAAACGTTTTTTCTCTGTCGTATCAATCTGAGTCACCTTGCCGTTATGAACGGTAATGACGACAGAACCGTATTCTAAGGAACGTAGACTTTTTTCTAAATGGTTCACTTGTTCCTTTGTCAATTTTCCCATTTTTATCTCTCCTTTACATTTCTTTACATCCTATGGTAAACGACATGTAGTGTACCCTTGCAACAACAGCCGTTAAGGAAAGAAAGGAGGATTTCCTGTTCATGAAAAAACCTCTTCTTATTTTGTAGAAAAATAAGAAGAGGTAGTGATATCCGTCCGTTCTCTTCTTATCTTTCAGCATTTGTTGCTTGCAGGAATTGGCACAGTACTTCTTTAGAAGTCTGTTGCCGAAGCTTCATAGGGCCCGTCCCTCCACTTCTCTGGATAAGAATGAATTGCTTATATGCGATTGTGTGTAATACTTTACCTGATAAATTTTTCCTTGTCAACTATTTTCTAAATATTCCCGCAATCATCGGATTTTCTACAGCCTAGCTTCTCTAGTATTCTATGCTGCATCCTCGGGAATATGAAAATTTTCTACTCGCTTATAAGTAATTTTTTCTCAAGCTAGCAGGGTCAGCCGGATGGATATAGCCTGGTCCGATATCGTAAACGGTCTTTGCTCCGGTTTGTCCTTCTTGGTGAAGACGGTAGGCCGCCCGAGCATAGGCAACGAGGACACTAGCTGTAAATTCTGGATTGCTCTCTAGTTTTAAACTAAACTCGACCACTTGCTTGTTCCCTTCTCCGGTCTGACCGCTGTGGATGACAAAGCCTCCGTGGGGCATCTTTTGATGATCACGGCGTAACTCTTCCTCAGAAATGAAATGGACCGTTGTATCATAGTCTGCAAAGTAGTTTGGCATCGTTTTAATATCCTTTTCTACTTTAGCAGAATCAGCCCCCTCTTCTAAAACAACAAAGCACTCTCGCTTATGACGCTCGCCGGCGGAAAGATTAGGGTTTTCCCCCGCTCGAACTTGGTCCATTGCTTCCTCCGATGGCAAGGTATACTGGACGCCGTCCTTAACCCCCTCTACCCTTCGAACCGCATCGGAATGTCCCTGACTCAGTCCCTTACCCCAGAAAGTATAGGTCGAACCTTGCTGTAGCACCGCTTCGCCGATTACCCGGTTAATCGAAAAGAGGCCCGGGTCCCAGCCGACAGAAATAATACTTAAGTGACCATGTTTCTTAGCAACTTCGTCAACACTAGCATAATATTCAGGAATTTTTGCATGGGTATCGAAGCTATCGACCGTATTAAACATTCGGGCATAGTAAGGGGTCTGCTCCGGTAAATCCGTAGCCGATCCACCACAAAGTAACATCACATCGATCTTATCTTTATAGGCTTCTACCTCATCAATATGTAAAGAAGCGGTCTCCGGATGGAGGGTTTCTACTTGGCCACGGCGGGAAAAGACTGCGACTAATTCCATATCCTTTTGTTGGCTAATCGCTGCCTCTGCCCCCCGACCAAGATTTCCATAACCGATAATTCCAACTTTAATTTTCTTTGACATCGTTATCCCACCTATTAATAAAATACGTATACTTTGCTTTTATCGTATCCTTTTTTATTTTAAAGTTCAACGATTCGGGTGCCTTTTTTCGACAAACTAGAACATATGTACTTATCCAGAGGTTGTGGATAAAATGTGGAAGACTTTGTTTTTTTCCACGGAAATATGTTTTTTCTTCACAAAAAAACTTTGTTATCCACATATCATTCACAAAACTCCTTGTTTATCCCCAATCTCTTGTTAATCAATCCACAATTCGAACCTTTTATTAAAGGGTAGACTCATAACAGAAACCCACAACTATTTTAGAAACTGCAGATGAAGGCTTTCCGGAAGTAAAAGCCGGTATTCTAAATTAGGCAGTCCTCCTCTGTAATCGGAAGTTTTTTCTGTATACATGGTCTGCTTTTACTGTAAACGAAATTTTTTTCATTAACACTAAACGGAGCTAGAATAAATGGCATCTATTCCCGTATACAATGGAGGGCTCTACTGTATACAGGATAAAATTTTTTTAAAAACTATATACAGTAGAAGCTTGTACTGTAAACAGGATAAAATTTTTTCATATCCGGTATACAGTAGATCGGTCTACTGTTAACGAAAACCGAACTTGTTTACAAGAGAAGCTTTTCTTGTAAATGAAACTAATTTCTATATACAGCAAACAGCTCTCTTGTAAATAGTAATCTTTCCTATATACAGTTTGGCCAGAAAAAAAGTGGGGTAATGCAAAAAAAGAATGGGATTCAAGCTCAGTTGCTTGAATCCCACACCTTTTATGGAAAGAAAATCATTTGCAGAATGAAGATAACTCCAAAAATATAGACGAGAGGATGTACTTCTTTTCCTTTACCACTGAAAAGCTTTAAAATTGGATAGGTAATAAAACCAACCGCAATACCTGTAGCGATACTTGCCGTAAGGGGCATCATTAAAACGATAGCAAAGGTCGGAAAGGCTTCATCAAAGCTTTTCCAGTCGATTTTCGCTAAACCGCTCAACATAAAGCTTCCGACGATAATTAAGGCTGGTGCCGTAATGGCAGAAAGGCTAGAAATAGCCTCGACCAAAGGAGAGAAAAAGAGCGTGACGATAAAGAGTCCGGCGACGACAAGGCTCGTCAGTCCCGTACGTCCCCCTACACTTACACCCGAAGTCGACTCAATATAGGCCGTCGCTGGTGTCGTTCCGAAGGTAGCCCCTACCGTTGTTGCTACTGCGTCGGCAGTGAAGGCTTGACGGGCACGAGGAAGCTTACCGTCCTTTAAAAAGCCAGCCTGTTCCGAAACACCGATAATCGTCCCCGTCGTATCGAAAATAGTTACTAATAAAAAGGATAACACGACAGCGTAAAGACCGTGGGAAAAGACACCGGCTAGATCGAGGTCAAAAAAGACCGGGGCCGGTGGAGAAGCGACGACGCCATTCATCTCTAACATCCCAGTAAAATAACCAATAATGGCCGTAAGGAGCATACCAATAAAGATTGCCCCCTTCACCTTCCAAGCAAGTAAAACCAAGGTAATAAACAAACCTACAATCGTCAATAAAGTAACTGGATTGCGAACATCACCAAACATCACTAAAGTATCTGGATTCGCAACGATCAAGCCAGAATTACTTAAACCTAAAAAGGCGATGAAAAGTCCGATTCCAGCAGAAATCCCATATTTTAAAGAATCCGGAATCGCACTAATTAAAAGCTCCCGGAAAGATGTGAAAGTAAGTAGTAAAAAAAGAATCCCAGCAAAAAACACCGCACCGAAAACGACTTGATAACTGACTCCCTCCGTCGCTACGACGCTAACGAAATACGCGTTGATTCCCATTCCCGGGGCAATAGCTATCGGATAATTTGCCCAAAGCGCCATAATTAAGGTACCGATGACCGCCGTTATTACCGTGGCCACGAAAACCTGTTCAAAGGGCACGCCAGCGGAAGAAAGGATCGCCGGGTTAACTACGACGATGTAGGCCATCGTTAAAAAGGTCGTAAAACCCGCTAACACTTCCGTCCGTGCATCTGTTCCTGCTTCTTTTAATTTGAAAAATTGTTCCATATTCTTCGCTCCAAACTGTTAAAATCTTTCATTTAGGGTAAAGGATTTTTACCCGTTACATACTATAAAGGAATTATAGGGTAAATGCAATTGCTTCATATTATAAGCTGAATATATTTTTTTAACGATGACGTATAAAAAAGTTGAGCAGACTTTGCGCTAGCTCCCTTCCTTTGTTACACTTAACATAAAACAAGGTGAAAGGATGAGGGAAACATGCGTCTACAAGGTAAGAAAATCGTCGCCGTTGTAGAAAACCTATATAACGATTTAGAACATTGGTATCCCGTTTACCGATTACGGGAGGAAGGAGCGGAAGTCGTTATAGCCGGACCAGAAGCAGGGGAGCGTTACCAAGGTCAAAGTGGTATTCCTGCCGATACAGAGCTTGCCTTCTCCAGTCTCAAGGCTGACGACTACGATGGACTCTTAATTCCAGGAGGCTGGGCGCCGGATCGGCTACGTCGTTATCCAGAACTCCTCGATTTTGTTCGGGCGATGGATGAAGCGGAAAAACCAATCGGCCATATTTGCCATGCCGGCTGGGTATTAATTTCTGCCGATATTTTGCAAGGTCGAAAAGTTACAAGTACCCCCGCCATTAAGGACGACATGAAAAATGCCGGTGCCAAATGGGTCGATGAAGTCTGCGTCGTCGACGGACATATCGTCTCTAGCCGACGTCCAGACGACCTTCCAGTCTACGCCAAAACCTTCGCTGACCTCCTAGCTAAAAAATAGAAGGAACAGAAAGAGCTAGTCGCCCCTTCTACCAACGAAAGCGTCGGGTAGAAAAGGAGAAACTAGCTCTTTTTTCCTTATGGAATAAATAAAGTATTAAAAAGAACCAACCGGTAGCTAGAAAGAGCGCCCCGATGACATCCGTAATAAAGTGGGCTTCCAAAATGACCCGGCTTAGAGCTATTAGTAAGATCAAAAGGCTAAGCAGGATATAGCTAACGATTTTTAACCAACTTTCCCTTTCCGTGAGATAAATTACATACATCAAAAATAAAAACAAGATTGTCGCCCGCATCGTATGCCCACTAGGAAAGCTATAGGATTGGAGTTCTAGCGGGACATTAAACACCTCGATGTAGCTCGCCTCCTCCCCTGGTCGCTCCCGCTTCACTAGGTTTTTCAATAAAAAGTTAACGATAACGCCCCCGACGGAAACGGTAAAAAAGAAGAAAAACTGACGCCAACGTCGGCGAAATAAAAGAATCAGACCTAAGGCTACCGTAACGATTAAAATAAATTCACTCGAACCAAGTATCGATATGTAATCCATCGTAGACCGTAGCGCTTCCGATGTTAAGGAGTCGGCCCAATAAAGTACCATTTCATCGATAATAAAACCGGTATTTCCGGTCGTAATAAGGGTGATGAAAAAAAACAGAACAAGGAAAACGATTGCAGTAATGAGAAAGCCTTTCTTGCGTGTATAGGTATAGATTTTCAATCACCAAACCTTTATATGAATTTATAGGATTATTCTTGTTTAAGTGTACAAGATTTATCTTTTTTAGACAATTATTTTTCCCGTTCCTAAGTTTCCTTAAAATGATTGAAAAACGGCTCATTTCACATCGGGACAGGCTAGGCGTACAATATACATAAGCCCCTTTAACGAATAAAAGAACGAGGAAAAAGCGTGTTATACCTTTAAAGGAGGTTCAAATAGATGGAATGCAAAGTGTTTGTGCCCTTCGGTGCCTTAGGAATCGGTATGACCCGGAAGGAATTTGAACAAGGCCTACAGTTCGAGCCCGATATCATCTGTAGCGATGCCGGTTCTACTGACTCTGGTCCCTACTATTTAGGCACCGGAACTAGTAAGTACGCCCGGGAGTCTGTTAAGGAAGATTTACGCTTAATGATTAAAGGCGGACAAAAACTTTCGATACCAATTGCGATTGGTTCTGCCGGTACCTGTGGAGTCAACCGTTCCGTAGACGAGCTAGAAGCAATGTGCCTAGAAATTTGTGAAGAAGAAAAAATCGAAGCAACCATTGCCAAAATTTACACAGAACAAGATCCATCTCAGATGAAGGAAGCCTATCGTGAAGGAAGGATCCAACCCCTCGAAGGAGCGCCAACAATCGATGAGACGACCTTCGATGACTGCTCTCACATCGTTGCTCTAGCAGGCGTCGAGCCCTTTATCGAAGCCTTAAACAACGGAGCCGATATTATCATATCCGGCCGGGCGACCGATACAGCAGTCATTGCCGCCCTACCAATCTTAAGGGGTTGTGATATTGCATCTAGTTGGCATGGAGCTAAAATAGCCGAATGTGGTCCGATTTGTACGACGACACCGATGAATGGCGGGGTCTTGCTCACGGTAGGAAAGGACTACTTTACAATCCAGCCGACAATTGAAGAGAGCCAATGCACGGTATGGACGGTATCTTCCCATATGCTCTATGAAAATGCTGACCCTTATCGGCTCATTGAACCTTCGATTGTCTTAGATACGAAGGAAGCCACCTATACCCAGATCGATGACCGAACAGTTAAAGTATCGGGGGCAAACTACATTAATAAACCGAAAACTTTAAAACTAGAAGGAGCTGGACCAGTCGGTTACCAAACAATCTCCTTTGTCGGAATCAAAGACCGAAAAATCTTAGCCAATCCTGAAGCCTGGATCGAAGGTGTGAGTAAGAAGGTCGTTGCTGAACTAGATGAGTTAAAGATTTCAAAAGAAAGCTATGACTTCGACTTAAAACCTTATGGTTGGAATGCCGTAAGCCCTGCTGAAGTACCAGAGGGCTACATACCAAATGAACTTGGGATGCTCCTCGTTGTCACTGCGACCTCCCAAGCATTAGCGACAAAAATAGCAAAAATCTTTAACCCAAAATTATTACACTTTTCCTTGGATAAATATGAACCGATGCCTTCGTTCGCCTTCCCCTTTTCACCGGCGGAAATCGAACGTGGCCCCGTATACGAATTTAAACTTCACCACGTCTTAGAAGTGGACAACTTCTTCGATTATATTCGAGTAGAATATCGGGAAGTTAACCAAACAAAAAGGAGGGATTCCCTTGCCGACTATCGGTGAACTAGCCCAGCACATTCGTTCGAAAAACGCCGGCCCCTTTTGGGTGACGATTGATATTTTCTGTCCTGACGAAGAAAGCTTTAACCGAATCAAGGATAGTCCCAGTCTCCAAAAGGATTATATATCCAAGCTTTATCAAGTCGATCAAGAGGCGATCAAAATCTTTCCCCTGCCTGAACTTAGGACAATCAAGCTTTCCTTCCCTCGGCCAAAGGTCCAGGGACATCGATTTGAAAGGGATATGCATTCCGGCCAGCAATATATACAAATTGCTGATGCACCGATCTAAGGGAGGAGAGGAGATGGTTCCCTCCCTCCCGCATTTTTTAGAATTTTTTAGAAAGAATATGATTTATAGCAATTTAGTTGCCAAATTAAAAAAATAATATATAATAATAAATAGTTACGTTTACGGGGCATTAGCTCAGTTGGGAGAGTGCCTGCATGGCATGCAGGAGGTCGTCGGTTCAAGCCCGACATGCTCCATCATAAAAGAAAACCCATCGATCTCTCTGTGGAATCGATGGGTTTTGTTTTTTAGACTACTTGTGCAAAGTCCATCAATCTACCCTCCATCCTTCTATTTCACAAGCTGCAATCAGACCCTCGACTTAATCGCTCACTTCTACCAAGTGTTCTCTTAAAAGAAATTACCATCCTCTTAACAGGGATATTTTTTTTCGATAAAAATTTGAAACCAAAGGATCAACGTTACTATCGTCCAGATCTTTCGGCTATTGTCTGCCCGCCCTCGACAATGTTCATCAATTAATGCGAAAATGGAATCCTTATCTAAAAATTCATCGGTATTGCTTTCTTTAATTAATGTTTTAATCCAACTATTTAATTCATTCTTTATCCAATGACGAATCGGTACGGGAAAACCTAATTTCTTTTGATCCAATACATGATCCGGAACGATTCCCTTTGCTGCCTTCCGTAAAATATACTTCGTCTGCTTATTTGAAAGCTTCATATCACATGGAATCTTCTTCGCTACTTGAAATACTTTTTGGTCGAGAAAGGGCATGCGAACATCTAAATTGTTTGCCCGCGCCATCTGCTCAGCCTTTAATAAAATATTCCCCGGTAACCAAGTATGTAAATCGATATACTGCATCTGTGTGACAGGATCCAAATCGTTCACTTCCGCAAACAGAGGGGCAGTAAGTTGTCGATAAGAAACTTCTTCTTTACATAACTTGAATATTTCCCTTTTCTCTTCCTCTTCAAAAATTTTAGCATTCCCTATATAGCGTTGAGCCAATGGGGTTGTTCCCCTTTGTAAGAAACTTTTTCCTTTCACATTGTCGGGCAGGAGCTTTGCAAGATTAGCTAATATTTCACAAAAACTTCGGGGTAAATATTGAAAGGGTTTTAAAGATTTCGGCTCCAAGTATATATTGTAACCTGCAAACAATTCATCTGCCCCTTCACCGGATAAAGATATGTCTACATGTTCCTTAGCTATTTTAGCTACAAAATAGAGCGGAACACAGGAAGGGTCGGCAAAGGGTTCGCCTAGATACCAGATAATTTTTGGTAACTCTTCTACATACTCCTCAGGGCTAATAATTTTTGTCACATGTTCTACATTTAATTCATCGGCTGTACGTTTGGCTATTTCGATTTCTGAGTAACCTTCTCGCTCAAAACCGACCGAAAAGGTTTGAATATCAGGTCTTACTTGCCTCGCTAAAGAAACGATAAAGGTCGAGTCAATCCCACCGGATAAATATGCACCTATGGGCACTTCTTCTTCTAAATGGGCTTCTACGGAATCTTGTAGGGCCCTTCTTATTTCCGAAATACACTCATGCTTTTCCAAATAAATAGGGCGAAAGCTCGGCTTCCAATAGGAAATAATTTCTAGTTCTTCTCCCCTTTGTTTCTTAAAAAAACTTCCTGGAGGAACAGATAGAACGAACCGATTCATAGTCATCGGTTCGGGAATGTATTGAAAGCTAAAATAGTGTTGTACAGCCTCCTCATTGATTTCTTTAGACGGAATATAAGAACTGAGTATTCGTTGGTCGTTAGCAAAAAAAAGCCGATTCTTTACATGCGAATAGTAAAGGGACTTCTTTCCAAAAGGATCCCTTGCACCATAGATGGTATGAGATGTTCGATCAAAAATAATGAGGGAAAAATCTCCACGAATATGAGAAAATATATCTGTCTTTCCTTTTTTAAATAGTTCACAAAATATTTTAGCTAATGGAGGATTGATTTCGTTTTTTAGATGATACCTCTTCTGTAAATCTTTTATATTATAACAATGCCCATGGAATAGTACGATTAGTTCGTCATCTACGTAAACGTTCTCTTCTGCAAAAAGATTAGTGAACAAGTGTAATTCATTATGTTGAAAAAAGGAATCTAGGGTGATATCATCGTTCTCCGTTAAATCAATGGACTTTTCAGCAGATTGCTTTATAGGGCTATCCGAAAAAATCCCAAGAAAACTTTGCACCATAGTACATCCTCACCTTACGTCAGTAATCAAATTGTAACCTTAATGAAATATACGCAACGATATAGTAACATATATGTAACATACTTCAAAACAAAATAACATAAACAGAATGTATGGTTATATAGGTTTGTCGGAGACAGAGTGCTACACTTTAACTTTTCTTAACATATTTTTCTATTGTTTTAAAACCTTATTATAGATAATCTCACCGTTAACCCATGTATAAAGTTCCCTTCTAGTATTTGTCGTTCCTATTTCTACTATACTTACATAGTTTTCCAAGGAATCTATTGGCTATTTTATCGATTTTAAGAATGTACAATGGTTCAGCTTTAATAATCACCATCACGAGCTATGTATAATGCTCCCCTTTCCCTTTTTTCCTTTATGAAAAAAGCCACCGATCTTGAAATAGAATCGATGGCTTTTTAGGAAATACATATCGAGAGCTTTTATACATCTTTATTGTAAGCAACGCTTTTAAGGGAAGGTAGCAAGGATTCAAATTGCTTACGTAATTGTTTAGCTAACGCTGGACTAGATCCATTTGTTGAAATCGCTACTTGAACCTCCCCCTGCCTCGCGATGGCAGGCATAATTATATTGCCGGAGGACGGTTCTGAAACGTTTAAACGAAAGGGGATTTTTTCACTTAAGTTAACGATGTTACGATTCGTTTTCGCTTGATCCGTGGCAGCTATGACAAGGAAGGCCTTCTCATAGAGATCTAATGGATCGAAGGTTTTCGATTTCCAATGAACCTTCCCTGTATCGACCAGTCGCTGTAGCGAAGGCGTAAGGGTAGGGCTGACGACTTTAATCAATGGACCGTAAGGAAGCAAGGCTTCGACCTTTCTCGTAGCGACCTTGCCACCTCCGAAAACGAGGATTAGTTTTTGATCAAGATTTACCATGAAGGGATAATAATTTGCCATCCTTCCTACCTCCTAGCTTCTTCTACGACCGATGCCCAAACCTTTTCTTTAAGTAAGGCTGAAAGATTTTCATCAATCCCTAAGGGACGACAGACGATTAAATTATTATAGGGAGATATTTTTCGTTCTACTTCTTCAATGATATAGCGT
Organism: uncultured Pseudogracilibacillus sp.; assembly: GCA_937974845.1. Lineage (GTDB taxonomy): Bacteria > Bacillota > Bacilli > Bacillales > Amphibacillaceae > Pseudogracilibacillus. Next base: position 66,100 of record CALJVC010000035.1, read on the forward strand.
AACAACAGACCATCGAACAAAAGATAGGGCACAACCACAAGAGATGGTGCATCCTTTTCTAACTCTTCATCTAATGCTTCCTCAAAGCTTGGTTCCTGACCTACTAAATAGCATACTCGTATCCGATTGACGTCGAGCTTTCTTTGCATCCTTCTTACTAACTGGTTTAAAGGCTTACGGATCCTTGCATCCGAACTTCCCCGGGCTACAAGTAAAATGCGGGTTTTTTTATCGATTGCAGTCCGCTCCTTAATTCTCGCAATGACGCTATCGACAATCGATTCCTCTACACCAAAGGGCTTGCTAGCTGTTACATACACCTCAGGATACTTCCTTTGTGTCTGGGCTAACATGGCTGGCAAGTCTTTTTTTGCATGGCCGGCTTCTAATAATAAAAGGGGGATGAAGGCGATTCGGCTAGCTCCTTCTTTTACACAAGCCTCGACCGCTTCCTCTACTGAAGGTTTGGCAAAGTCAATAAAGGCAAGTTTCTGAATTGGAAAGGGGAGCTCTGCCATCAAACGGTCAACATGTCTCTTCGCCTCTTCGACCCCCGCTACCCAGCGACTGCCATGGGCGATATATATAATTGCCTGAATCTTTTCCATCTCCTTCCTTAAACGAGTTTTTCTTTTTCAAAAGCTTGCTGTAACTCCTCTTCCTGAGGATGAAACCATGCAAGTTCCCGGTGTAAGTCAACGACCTCCCCGAAGATAAGGATGGCAGGATTAGCTATACGATATAGCCTTGCCTGTTGGCAAATCGTTTTTAACGAACCGAAGACTGTCTTTTGTTTAGAAGTCGTTCCCCACTCGATAATCCCTACCGGAGTCGATTCCGTCTTCCCATGCTCTAAGAGTGCCTCGACAATTCGCTCTAAATTTTGCACCCCCATATAGAAAATTAACGTATCAAGCTTGGCATAATGTTCCCATGGCAAGCTTTCAAGGGATTGGCTATGACCGGATAAAACAGCAAAAGAACTCGCTAGCTCCCGGTGGGTTACCGGGATACCCGCATAGGCCGGAGCAGCGATCCCAGCGGATATCCCCGGAACAATTTCAAAGGGAATTCCTTGGCGGGCTAAGACCCGAGCTTCCTCCCCTCCCCGACCGTAAATAAAGGGATCGCCCCCCTTAACACGGGTGACGACCTTTCCTTGTTTGGCATAGTGGACTAACAATTGATTGATCGAGCTTTGTTGCAGGTGATGGTGCTTAGGTTGTTTTCCACAGTAGATGCGCCTTGCATCTTTTTTTGCAAAGTCTAGAAGCTCCTGATTAATTAATCGATCATATAAAAGCACATCGGCTTCTTCGATGGCCCGTTTTCCTTTCAGAGTAATTAATTCCAGATCTCCTGGTCCGGCTCCAACGATATACACCTTACCTTTTTTCATCTTCCTTCCCTCCTTTAATGAATAATCTCTCTCTCCTTTAAAAAACGGAGTACCTTTTCTACCGATTCCTCTATCGATTCCTTATTCGTCTCAAGGACAAGCTCCGGTGCAGACGGTGGTTCATAGGGGGAATCGATGCCGGTAAATTGCGAAATAAGTCCTTGCCTCGCCTTCTGATAGAGACCTTTTGGATCTCTTTTTTCACATATTTCAAGAGGACACTTTACATACACTTCGATAAAATCTTCCCCGATAAGTTGTCGGAGACGTTCCCGCTCCTTCGCGAAGGGAGAGATAAAGGCGGTTAAAACAATTTTCCCACTGTCAACAAAAAGCTTCGCTACTTCTCCGATTCGGCGAAGGTTTTCAATCCGGTCAGCATCGGAAAAACCTAAGTCTTGGTTCAATCCTTGTCGGATATTATCACCATCTAAGATGTAGCTTTGGCACTGGTACTGATATAACTCATAATCGACGAGATTAGCAATCGTCGACTTTCCCGATCCAGAAAGTCCGGTAAACCATAGGACAGCCCCCTTATGCCCATTTAAACGAAAACGCTCTTCCCTCGTAACAGTAAACTCTTGCCGATAAAGATACCGGGTCACACCCTTTCCCTCCCTCTCAAACCATCGATTAAGACTTGAATTACTTCCGGACGACTAAACTCTTTAGGTGGGTACTGCCCTTGACGAAGCATCTCCCTCACCTTCGTGCCGGAAAGAATAATATGGTGCTGGGATCCATGGGCACAGGTTTTCGACGTCGCAACATTTCCACAAGCTTTGCAGTAAAAACTATGTTCGAACTTAAAAATCGTCATTCCTAATTCTTCCTCGTACTGGCCGACAAATTCCTGAGCCTCATAAGTTGTGTAATAATCTCCTACTCCTGCATGATCACGACCAACGATAAAATGAGTACAACCATAATTTTTTCTTACGATGGCGTGGAACAAGGCCTCCCGTGGACCGGCATACCTCATTGCTGCCGGAAACACATTTAAAAGCACCCGATCTTGAGGATAGTAATTTTCAAGCAATACTTCATAGCTAGCCATGCGCAGAGGAGCCGGAATATCATCAGCCTTCGTTTCACCAATTAAAGGATGGAGTAAAAGACCATCGACCGACTCGAGGGCGACCTTCTGAATATACTCGTGGGCTCGATGGATAGGGTTTCTCGTTTGAAAACCTACGACCGTCTTCCAACCTAACTCCCGGAAGATTGCACGGGTTTCTTGAGGACTGTAGGTGTGATTAGGAAACTCTTTCTCCCTTCTACGTACTAAAGTAATCGGTCCTGCCACATAATAGTTAGGACGTTGGTAAAGACGTCGTACGCCGGGATGCTGACGATCCTTTGTGCCATATATAGTTAGAGCTTCTTTCTCCTTATCGGCCTGGAAAATTTCCTCTATTTTAATCACACCGTAAACGGTCTGCCTATAAACTAGCTTGGCCTCTTCCCCAAGTACTAGCTTCTTGGCCTTCTCTAATGGTACCGGTAGAACGATTGGTAGGCTCCATAACGTTCCATTTTCTAGCCTTACTTCATCCATTATTCCTTCATAATCCCGTTGACCAATAAAGCCAGTTAAAGGACTGTAGGCACCCTCGGCTAACATTTCAAGATCACTTAGGGCAATCGCATCTAAATCGATTGATTGACGAATTCCTTCAAACGAATATTGCTCATCAATACGATGGATTAATTTTCCACCGTGGGGTACACTAGCCGTCACCCTTTACCACTCCTTTCTTTATTTACTTTAAAGCATTAGGTTTTACGAAAAGTATGCAAACCACATTCCCGTTTAGTAAAGTTTGCCCATCTACCTGAACGTAGGTCCTGTGGATCCTTAGCAGGCAAAGTACAAACTTCACAACCGATACTAGGATATCCCTGGTCATGTAAAGGGTTATACACGAGCTGATGAAGGGAAATATATTGCCAAATTTCCTCCCAAGTCCAATGGATTAAGGGGCAAATTTTTACCTTTTTAAAACGTTCATCCTTGTTAAGATAATGAAGTCCCCGCCTCTCCTCTGACTGCTCCCGGCGTAGGCCGGAAATCCAAGCCGTTACAGGTTGCAAGACCTTTTCTAAGGGAACGACCTTCCGGATATGGCAACAGAGATCGGGATCTCGCTTCCATAGTTCTTCCCCATGGATTTCCGCTTGCTCTTTAAGGCTTAAGGCGGGCTTTTCTTGATGAATTTGTAGACTTGGGTACTGCTTTTTTATTTTGTCGATGGTGTCATAGGTTTCTTGAAAATGCAGACTAGTATCTAAAAAAACTACCCTCGCCTGCGGATACACCTTGGCAATATGGTCAAGGAGGACAATTGCCTCCGCTCCAAAACTACATGCATATACAACCTGATCCTCCGAATAATTTGCATAGGTCCACTTCAACACATCTAACGTATCGGTAAACTTTTTTTCTAGTTGCCGGACTTCGACCTCATCCCAATCTTGATAGGTCACGAACTGACTCATCGTATTCCACCCTTCCCTTATACAAAGGGGGGACAAGGTCCGCTTCCCTTAGAAAATTCCTTGTCACACCCCTTGCTTTCTAGTCAGTAGACTACAAACGGATTTTCTCTGTTTTCTCCACCTGAATAATCTTGCCATCCTGAACAATAATCGTTACCGTTCCGTAAGATAGTTCTTGTAGCATTTCTAAGACAAGTTTAGATAACCTTCTATTATGCTCCTCATGTTTACGCAAGCCGAACACTCCCTTATCTTATTAATCTTATTGTTTTAATAGGATTAAAGACAAAGAAAAGAACGTCTTACTCCCTACTATGGAACTGCAAACCATCCGTCACAGCTGGAACATAGCCCTGGCGGACGACGAAGTCTCCGAAGCGTTCCCCTTTGAGACGATGTTTTGCAAAATCTTCAAAAAGACTTTCCAAAGTAGATAAAATCTCTGCTTCAGCAATATTTTCTTTGTAGAGGACGCTTAAACGATCCCCTTGGAAACTCCCACCCAAATGTAAGTTATACCTCCCTGGAGCCTTACCAATTAGACCAATCTCAGCAATTGCTGCCCGGGAGCAACCGTTAGGGCAACCCGACATTCTAATGACGATTTCTTCTTCCTGTAAACCTAGCTTCTCTAGAATAATCTCTAGTTTATCGATCAAGCTAGGTAGGTACCTTTCTGATTCGGCCATCGCCAAACCACAGGTTGGAAGAGCTACACAGGCAATCGAATTTCGGCGCAGGCTAGAAGTGTGACTTCCATCGGAAATTTGATATTTTTCAAGAAGTGCTTCAATGACTGGCTTCTGCTCTTCCGTTACCTTCCCAATGATTAGGTTTTGATTCGGCGTTAAACGAAAATCACCATCATGAACCTTAGCAATCTCCCTTAAACCTGTCATCAACTGGTAATCGGGGAAGTCTTTAATTCTACCATTTTGAATAAATAATGTAACATGCCATCTCCCATCGTAGCCCTGAACCCAACCGTATCGATCACCATTATGGGTAAAGGTATAATCCCGAGCCGGCTCTAGGGAATAGCCTAAACGTTGCTGTAGCTCATCTACTAACCAATCGAGGCCACGGGCATCGATTGTGTATTTAAAACGGGCATATTTTCTTACCGAACGGTTACCAAAATCCCTTTGTATCGTGACTAGCTTCTCAGCGACATCTAATATTTGTTCTGGTTGACAAAAACCAATTACCCGGGCTAATTGTGGATACGTATAAGGATCCCCATGGGTCATCCCCATACCCCCACCAACAGCGACATTAAAGCCGACAAGCTGGTCTTCATCAACGATAGCGATAAATCCGATATCCTGAGAATACACATCGACATCATTAGAGGGAGGAACAGCAACACCAATTTTAAATTTCCTTGGAAGATAAACATCCCCGTAAATCGGCTCCACTTCCTCTTTGCTATCGGCCACCTTCTTTCCATCGAGCCAAATTTCATGATAGGCCCGGGTTCTGGGGGATAAATGTTCACTCAGTTTAGCAGACCAGTAGTACACCTCTTCATGTACCTTCGATTGATAAGGATTTGGATTACACATGACGTTACGGTTAACATCACCGCAAGCCCCTAAGGTCGTGAGCAAGGTTTTATTGATCTCCTGAAGTAAGGGCTTCATCTTCCATTTTAAAATCCCATACAGTTGGAAGGCTTGCCTCGTCGTTAAACGAATCGTCTCATTGCCATAACGACGAGCTAGTTCATCGATGACTAAATATTGAGATGGACTAACTACACCCCCAGGTGCCCGAACCCGAACCATAAATTGATAGGCTGGTTCGAGCTTCTGCTTTTGTCGTTCAAGGCGAAGATCCCGATCATCTTGCATATAACTCCCATGAAACTTCATAATCCGGTTATCTGCTTCAGGGATACTGGCACTAATTTGATCTTCCATACTCTCCTTTAAACTTCCTCGTAAATAATTGCTTTCCTTTTTTTGCCTCTCTACATCGCTATGGGGCTCCTTCATCGTTTCTAGCACTTTTTCATTACGCATCAACTATCACTCCTTCACAAGGCTTAATATACATCGCGTAAGTAACGTTTTTCCCTTTGCATCCTTTGGACATAGGCCTCAGCCTCTTTCTCGGAAAGCTTTCCTTCCTCCTTAACAATTTGTAGCAAGGTTCGATGTACGTCCTTTGCCATATTTGCCTCATCACCACATACATATACAACGGCCCCTTCCTCCAGCCAACGGAAAAACTCCTCCTTCTGAGCTAGCATCCGATGTTGGACGTAAATTTTTTCATCTGTATCCCTTGAAAAGGCCAAGTCTAACCTCGTCAAGACACCCGCCTTGATCCAGCGTTGCCAATCGGTCTGGTAAAGAAAATCCGTCACGTAATGCTGGTCACCAAAAAACAACCAAGCTTTCCCTTCGGCTCCAATCTCTTCCCTTTCCTCTAAAAAGGAACGAAAAGGAGCAACGCCCGTTCCCGGACCAATCATAATTATGGGCGTATCAGGAGATTCTGGTAATTTAAAGTTGGAATTCCGATGGACATAGATTTTGATTCGATCCCCGATAGCCAGTCTTTCAGCACATTGGCTAGAGCAAACGCCTTTTCTTACACGACCACCGGTTTCGTATTTTACGAGGCCAATCGTTAAATGAACTTCGTCCGGATTGGCCCGCTGACTACTAGCAACGGAATAAAGACGAGGCGGGATTTTTCTTAATAAAGAAGTCAACTCTTCCGCCGGCAAACCTTTTAAATTAAAATCTCGTACAAGATCCAGTAAATCCCGACCCATTAAGTAGCTACGGAGCCGATCCTCATCTTGCAAAAGTTCTTCTAAGGCTTTCAATGTAAATTGCTCAGCGATTTTTTCTAAAAGTGCTTTCGTTAATACGGTAATCTCATAATAGGATGTTAAAGCTTCTTTGACCGTATAAGCTTCCCCTTTAATCGTCAGTTCCTGATCGGGATTCCAGGCTAAGCTTTTTATTAACTCATCGACAAGGGAGGGATCATTCTCAGGAAAGATTCCAATACAATCACCGGGTTCATAGCTAAGACCAGAGCCTTCCAAGGACAATTCTAAATGCCGTGTTTCCTTGTTGGAACCCCGACCATTTAAATTGATATTTTCAAAGACTTCCGCCTCAAAAGGATTCGTCCGGGAATATAGAGTAGTGACCTTTTCCCTTTGCGAAAAATTACCATGGACAACTGTCTCCTCCGGCCCCTGTTGCTCTTCTAAACTAGTAGCAACCCTATCGAACCACTTCTGAGCCGGTTCATCAAAATCTACATCACAATCTACTCGAGGAGCAATCCGCTTTCCACCTAACTCTTCTAAGCGTTGATCAATTTCTTTTCCCGTTAAACAGAAATGCTCATAGGAGCGATCTCCTAACGCTAAGACCGAATATTGCAATTGATCTAGTTTAGGTGCTCGGTTACTAAAGAGAAATTCATAGAAAGAAATCGCTTGATCTGGTGGATCTCCTTCACCATGAGTACTAATGATAACGAGCAAATTCGAAATTTTCCGTAAATTATTAGGACGAAAATCTCCCATTGACACCTGGGTCACTTCATAGGCCTTATTTTTTAATGTGTCGGCAAACATATTGGCTAATTGTTCGGCGTTACCGGTTTGTGTCCCATATAAAAGGGTAATTTCTTTATTCGTTTGGACTTGTGGACTAGTCGCTGCCTTGGGGAGCGACGGCTCTTCAACGAAGGATACAGCAGACAAATAACCGCTTAGCCAAAGCCGTTGGGTTTGGGATAAGTTACTGAGTAATTCATTAAGTAACTCGACCTGTTTTTGATTAAAAGGGCTGTTCATGACTTGTAATTGCACATTTTACACCTCTTCTTTACTTTTGTTGATGTAAAAAAAGGCGAATCCTACCTAATGTTTCGGATTCGCCTCTAGTCTATCTAGTCAGCTCATACGTCAATCGTATTTTTATTGTATTCATATAATTCATATTTGTCAAGTATGAATTGAAATGTTTACTAGAATCCTTTTTATTGAGGGGTTTAGTATATAAATAACAAATCGACAAGAATAATTCCTCACATTTATTAAATACTAGCTATGAGGAGGAAGAAAATGGACTG
>CALJVC010000036.1 GCA_937974845.1 uncultured Pseudogracilibacillus sp.
GCCGATGGTAGTCGAGGCTTAGCCTCCGCAAGAGTAGGTCGTTGCCAGATTAATTTTTCATATCGCGGGGTGGAGCAGTCTGGTAGCTCGTTGGGCTCATAACCCAAAGGTCGCAAGTTCAAATCTTGCCCCCGCAATTTTAAGTAAGGTCCGGTAGTTCAGTTGGTTAGAATGCCAGCCTGTCACGCTGGAGGTCGCGGGTTCGAGTCCCGTCCGGATCGTTACGAAAGACTGAGTCTTTTTAAAGATTCAGTCTTTTTTATTGTAATATAAAAAGAGCCTGATTAGGCTCTTTTATGTTATGCTCTTTCTAACATTCTATCTAAAGCTAAGCGTGCTTCTTCAGCGATTTTTTCCTCTACAGAAATGGGATGAACGTATTTTCCAGTTTCTATTGATTCTAAGGACCATAGAAGATAAGGGAGAGTAATTCTATTCATCGTCATACAAGCACATAAATAAGGGTTTAACGAAATAATCTCTTTGTCTTGATGGGTTGCTTTTAAACGGTTTACGAGATTCATTTCAGTTCCGATTGCCCATTTCGAACCTGCCGGTGCCTCCTCGATTGTTTGAATAATATAACTAGTCGAACCTGATAAATCACTGGCTGCTACTGTTTCATAGGGGCATTCGGGATGGACGATTACTTTCATATCCGGATGATCCTTTCGCACTTGAGCGACGTTTTCCTTTGTAAAGTTTTCATGAACAGAGCAATGACCTTTCCATAAAATAATCTTAATATCTTTTAAATCTCCCTCAAAGTCTAAGGAATTGGTCAATGGATCCCAGACAGCCATTTGATCGAGGCTTACGCCAAGTTCATAGCTTACATTTCTACCAAGGTGCTGGTCCGGTAAAAATAAAATACGTTCTTTTTGTTCAAGGGCCCAAGTAATCATCTTTTTAGCATTAGAGGATGTTACCGTGGCACCACCGTGTCGTCCGACAAAGGCTTTAATTTCAGCCGTAGAGTTTACATAGGTAAGTGGGATGATCGTATCACCGAAATGTTCTTGTAATGTTTCCCATGCTTTTTCTGTTTGATGAATGTTTGCCATATCAGCCAAGGAACAGCCGGCTCGTAGGTCAGGAAGCAGGACCTTTTGTTCCTTTGTAGTTAAAATATCTGCTGTTTCTGCCATGAAATGCACACCACAAAAGACGATATATTCAGCCTTGGTATTCTGTTGAGATAGTTGGGCTAATTGTAAGGAATCTCCCGTTGCATCGGCAAATTGAACGACTTCATCTTTCTGATAGTGGTGGGCTGGAATAAATAGTTTTTCTCCCAATCGTGCTTTAATATTTTCGACTCTTTCTTCCATTTCCTCTTGGGACATTTCCATATACTCTTTCGGTAAACCGGTTTCCTTGTTTACCAAATCTAAAATATCGACCATTTAATTATCGACTCCTTCTATCATTAAACTTATATCTAAGGCTTTAACGGAATGAGTTAAAAAGCCTAGAGAGATAAAATTGACCTTCGCTTCACGGTATTCGCTTATATTTTCAAGGGTTATTCCGCCGGAAGCTTCGGTTAGAATCGTTTCTGGTACATAGGGCGCCATTTGATTAATTTCATCGACAGTACAGTTATCGAACATGATGATATCAACTTGTTGTGCAACGGCTTCCTTTACTTGATCAAGGTTTTCTGTTTCGACTTCAATTTTTACGGCTGGCCCTAATTGTTGCCGTACCCGCTCGACGGCCTTTTCAATCGAACCACTAAAGGCAATATGATTATCCTTTATCATTACTAAATCACTTAGACTGAAACGATGGTTCACACCACCGCCACAGGTGACGGCATATTTGTCAAAGATTCGTAAACCTGGTGTTGTTTTTCTTGTATCAATGATTTGGATGTTCGGATTATTCAAACGAAGAATAGCTTCTTTAGTCACGGTGGCGATACCGCTCATTCTCTGTAAAAGGTTTAAAATGACTCGTTCACCTTTAAGAATTGAAGCCATTGGTCCCTTAACCGTAGCTAAACGTTCCCCTGCTTCGACCCTGTCGCCGTCTTTCTTATCGTAACGGACAACGATTGAATCATCTAAGAGTCGGTATCCTTCTTCAATAAGATGAAGTCCGCTAATGATTCCTGATTCCTTAACGATAAAGTTCGCTTTGCCTATCTCTTCCTTAGGAAAAATTAAATCTGAAGTAAGGTCGAGGTAAGGTTGGTCTTCGATAAAAAATTGTTTTAATTTTTCTTCTACAATAAATTTATTCAAAGGGCCACCTCCTTATGTGACGCTTTTCACAAAAACTATCAGATGCTTATTTGACATATATAATGACATATAAATATAATAATGACAAGACATATGTAAAAACGGAGGATACGGATGATTTATTTAGATTATGCAGCGACAACCCCTATGAGCGAAGAAGCATTATATGTTTACCAGGAGGCAGCGAGGAAGTTTTTTGCTAATCCTAGTAGTTTGCATGAAGCTGGTACGAAGGCGAAGGAAGCCTTGGAAGCCTGTCGCCATGCTTGGGCCGATATGTTACAGGTAGAACCTGAGGGGATTTTTTTTACTAGTGGTGGGACGGAAGCGAACCAATTAGCCTTACAATCTTTGATAGAAGGTAATAAAGAAAAAGGTAATCATCTTGTGACTACTGAAATAGAACACTCTTCTATATACAATTTATTTGAAAAATATGCTAGCGAAGGTTATGAAATAACTTATGTTCCTTTGACAAAGGATGGCCAGGTTGATCTTCAAGCCTTAGAAAAGGCTCTACGACCATCGACTATTCTCGTATCGATTCAGACCGTTAATGGCGAGACAGGTTTTATCCAGCCGATTGAGGCGATCGGCTCCTTACTAAAAGAAAAAGGAATATTATTCCACACGGACTTCGTACAAGGCTTTGGTAATGTAGACGTTTCTATAAACGAGAGTTCAATTAATTCCTTATCTATAGCAAGTCATAAATTTCACGGACCAAAAGGAGTCGGTCTTACATATATCGATCCCCGGGTTCGCTGGAAACAACAAATACCGAATACAACCCATGAGTCAGGTTTCCGTCCAGGGACGGTAGATGTTCCTTCTATCCTCTCTTTTACCAAGGCTGGTCAGGAAGCTGTAGATCATCGAGAAAGAAAGCAAAGGAAGATGTTAAAGCTCCGTCGGTATTTTTTAGAAGGGTTGAAACAGGCTGGCCTCGATGTGACAATTTATGAAAGTAAGGAAGCACAATTACCGCAAATTCTTGGTCTATCTTTTGGTAAGTTACAAGGCCAATATATTATGTTAGAATGTAACAAGTATGATATAGCGATTTCGACCGGGAGTGCCTGTCAAGTCGGGAAACAGTCGCCTTCTCGGACGATACGGGCCTTAGGAAAAACACGGGATGAAGCGAATCAGTTGGTAAGGATTTCCTTCGGCGAGGCGACGACGTTTAACGACTTAGATCGATGTATTGAAGTACTAACAAAAATAGTAAAGCAATAAGAAAGGAAAGGTTGATTCGCCATGGAAAAAACAAGACGTTTATCGGGGAAGGAACGTCGGGAACAAATTGTTGCAAAGTTAAAGGAAGCTGATGCACCTTTAACGGGGCAGGCTTTAGCAGAAATGACGGGTGTGAGTCGTCAAGTCATTGTTACGGATATCGCCCTCCTAAAGGCGAGCGATGAACCGATCATTGCGACGAATCGAGGCTATTTGTATATTGGTAAGAAAACATCGGCACCACTGCCGAAGCGTATTGTCATTTGCAAGCATACTCCTGAAGAGACGGAGGAAGAATTAAAGGCGATTGTCGACTGTGGGGTGACAGTTGAAAATGTCATTGTAGAACATCCTATCTATGGTGACTTGACTGGATCCTTAATGATTAAGAGCCGGTACGATGTACAACAATTTATCGAGGACTTGCAGGAAAAAGAGGCGACTTTATTATCGGTATTAACAGAGGGACTTCACTTGCATACCTTATCGGCTGAATCCGTTGATCAGTTAGATGCGGCCTGTGAGCGTTTGAGGGAACTCGGCTTTTTATATAGCGATGAATTAAATTAAGCAAAACGGTGTCGTACTAGACTAGTAGACACCGTTTGTTTTTATAAGCCCATAATGTGGTAACCAGAATCGACATGGATTACTTCACCAGTAATTCCTCGTGCTAAATCGCTTAATAAGAACATCGTTGCATCCCCGACTTGATCTTGGTCAACATTTCTCCGTAGTGGAGCCTTTTCTTCAATGACCGAATGAATGGCGTTAAGACCGGAAACTCCTTTAGCCGAAACGGTCCGGATTGGCCCTGAGGAAATAGCATTGACGCGGATATTTTCTTTACCGACGTCTTCGGCTAGGTAGCGAACGCTTGCTTCTAGCGAGGCTTTGGCAACCCCCATGACGTTGTAGTTTTGAACGACCCGTTCTGCTCCAAGATAGGATTGGGTAACGATACTGCCTCCTTCGGTCATCAGTTTGCGCGCTTCCTTCGTTACTTTAACTAAGGAATAGGCACTAATTTCGTGGGCGAGTAGGAATCCATCGCGGGACGTATTGGCATATTCCCCTTTTAATTCCTCTCGATTAGCGAAGGCTACCGAGTGAACAACTCCATGGATAGTTCCGACTTTTTCTCCGATCTCTTGGAAGGCTTGTTCGATACTTTCGTCGCTAGCGACATCACAAGTAACGAATAATTTGGCTTCCATGTCATTTTTTTCGAGGAGTTGTTGTAATCGTTTATACGACCGTTCTTGTCGATTAGTAAAAATTAAGTTTGCTCCTTCTCGGGCGACCGCCTTAGTAATACCCCAAGCGATGCTTCGCTGGTTGGCGACTCCCATAATGACGATATTTTTACCTTCTAGTAAGCCAGCCATTTTAATACCTCCTTATAATATGTACTTTTTTTATTATACCGTTGATTGAATCTATTACACAAGCTTTCGGAAGTCGGTTTTTTAAAGGCTTTCTTAGGAGAAAACAATTAAAAAGGCATCTTGCTTTACAAAAATAAAAGTCTTATATATAATATAAATCGTCGATTGGAAAATTTAAAAAGAAGGCCCCTTGGTCAAGTGGTTAAGACACCGCCCTTTCACGGCGGTAACACGGGTTCGAATCCCGTAGGGGTCATGTTCTATGCCGGCCTAGCTCAATTGGTAGAGCAACTGACTTGTAATCAGTAGGTTGGGGGTTCAAGTCCTCTGGCCGGCATTACATACGCCAAACACACTGGAACGTCATTATATTAATGTCGTTCCTTTGTATATATTAGGCAGGAATGTCATATACTATGGAGGGGTAGCGAAGTGGCTAAACGCGGCGGACTGTAAATCCGCTCCCTTTGGGTTCGGGAGTTCGAATCTCTCCCCCTCCACCATGATTTATATTGGGCTATCGCCAAGCGGTAAGGCAGCGGATTTTGGTTCCGCCATTCCTAGGTTCGAATCCTAGTAGCCCAGTCTTTATCCAACCGTATAGAAGCGAACAAACAAGGTAAGTATTCATACTTACCTTGTTTGTTTATGTGCATGCTTTTTCCTTCGATGTTTAGAAGGATAAAAGCCCCCTTTATATATAAATCTTTGGTATAATGAGTATATAGTGTGTATAATTTAAAATGGACATGTACGCTATTCATAATTACTCCTCAAACGATGAATAATACAACTATAAGGGTGAAGTTGATGGACATTACTTCTAGAATTCCTGGCTTTTACAAGATGTCGTTAGAAGAGAAGAAGCGCCGTATCATTGAGCAGTATGATTTAAATGAAGAAGAATCGGCCCTGCTTCTCGGTGGGGAATCTTTACCTGAAGAAATAGCAGATAAAATGATTGAAAACGTCATCGGTACTTTTTCTCTGCCTTTAGGTTTAGGTTTGAACTTTTTAATCAATGATAAAGAATATGTTATCCCGATGGTCGTAGAAGAACCTTCGATCGTTGCTTCCGCTAGTTACATGGCTAAAATCGTTCGAAGCGCAGGAGGTTTTAAGACCGAAGCAACAGAAAGGGTTATGATCGGTCAAGTGCAAGTAGTCGGTTGTCCTGATGTAGAAAAGGCTAAAGAAGCACTATTACGGGAGAAGGAAATGTTGATCGATGCGGCTAATGACGCCCATCCAAGCATGAAGGCTCGGGGCGGTGGTGCCCAGGATCTAGAAGTACGCATCATCAATGAAGGTGACTCACCGTATACGCAAATGTTGATTGTACATTTATTCGTCGATACACGGGATGCTATGGGAGCGAATATTATTAATACGATGGCAGAAGCAATCGCTCCAATCGTCGAGCATTTGACAGGGGGGAAAGTGTATCTACGCATTCTATCTAATTATGCGATTCATAGTTTAGCAAAGGCTCGTTGTACGGTTCCCCCTCATTTGCTAGCTACGGATGAGTTTTCAGGTGAGGAAGTCAGAGATGGAATTATTCTTGCCTATGAGTTTGCCGCGTCTGACCCTTATCGTGCTGTAACCCATAATAAGGGGATTATGAATGGAATCGACCCTGTAATTATTGCGACGGGAAATGATTGGCGCGCTGTAGAAGCAGGCGCCCACGCCTATGCTGCCCGGGATGGCCAATACCGTTCGATGACGGTATGGTCGAAGGATGCGGAAGGTAATTTAGTAGGTGAGCTGGAGTTGCCGATGTCTTTAGGAATTGTCGGTGGTGCCAGCCGTGTGCATCCGATGTCGAAGTTAGCTTATAAACTATTACGGGTAGAATCGGCAAAAGAGTTAGCCCAAGTGATTGTAGCTGTCGGATTAGCGCAAAACATGGGAGCACTTCGGGCCCTTGCCACAGAAGGAATCCAACGGGGACATATGGCCCTACATTCCCGCTCTGTAGCAATGGCAGCGGGGGCTACCGGTGATTTAGTCGATCTTATTTCAGAAAAATTAATCGAAGCGGGTGAAATCCGCGTCGGTTATGCAAAAAAATTAATGGAAGAGTATGGAAGATGATTATGCAAAAAACTCCTATTTCAGATAAGGTTGCCGTCGGTGCAGCCCAAAGTAAGTTAATATTAGTTGGTGAACATGCAGTCGTTCATGGACAACCCGCTATCGCCTTACCTTTTCCTTTAATTGGCGCTGAATCGATTGTTGAACGAACTTCAGGGAATGTGTATTTAGATAGTTCATTATACCGTGGTCCGATGGAATCGGCACCCTCTTCTTTAGCCGGAATCGTTCATACGGTAAAGCAAACCTTGAAGCTTTTACAAATTCCTTATGAAGATTTATTGATAAGAATTCGTTCTTCAATACCTCCAGGGAAAGGTTTAGGTTCGAGTGCGTCGGTAGCCATTGCGATCGTTAAGTCTCTTTTTGCATACTCTAATGAGAAGTGTACGAAGGAGATTTTATTGCAATTAGCAAATATTTCAGAAACCTTTGCCCATGGCGCGCCAAGTGGCATCGATCCTTTAACGATTACATCGAAGACGCCGATTTGGTATAAGCGCGAAGAACCAATTGACCATATATACCCTAAGGGGGAATTTCACTTCGTCATTGCCGATACCGGTCGGATGGCGGATACAAAATCAGCTATAGATACAGTGAAGCACCTCATAAAAACTACGCCCCAAATGGTGAACGATGCGATGGAACGTATTGGCGAAATTACCTTCCAAGTTCGAGAGGCTTTAGAAAAGTCTAGTAAGCAGTTATTAGGGAGTTTATTAGATGAAGCCCAGAAGCAGTTGGAGACGATTGGAGTTAGCGATACTAGCCTAAATCGTTTAATCCATATTGCGAAACAGGAAGGAGCTCTAGGTGCAAAGTTAACCGGTGGTGGAAACGGGGGCTGTATTATAGCGTTAGCTAAAGATGAAGCCCATTCGGAAGTGTTAAGTCAACGGTTGCGGGAATATGGTGCAGATGCTGTATGGAGCTATAATTTGAAAGGTTAAGAAAGTATACAAATAAAGATGAAGGATGGGGAAGAAATCGGTCAAAAGCCGATTTTTTCCGCATTATATATTTTTTTATAAAGGAGACATAGTATGCGTGCAACGGCAAGGGCAAATTCGAACATTGCCCTAATTAAGTATTGGGGAAAACGAAATGATTCATTAATTTTACCGACGAATAATAGCTTGTCGGTAACTTTAGACGGTTTATATACCGAAACGACCGTCGAATTTGATGAGAGTCTTACGGCCGATGAATTTAAACTCAATGAAGAAAGGGTTACTGGCGTTCCTTTCGAGCGGGTAACAAAATTTTTAGATCTTTTTCGTACATATTCTGGTAAGGAAGGACTCTATGCTAAGGTAGATTCGATTAACCATGTACCAACGGCGGCGGGTTTTGCTTCGTCGGCCTCTGGTTTCGCTGCTTTAGCTGCTGCGACAGCAAAGGCTTTACAGTTAGATCTTACAGAGGCTGAACTTTCTCGCTTTACACGCCAAGGTTCAGGTTCAGCCTGCCGTTCTATTTACGGTGGCTTTGTAGAATGGGAGAAGGGGAGTAAGGAAGACGGCTCCGATTCTTATGCGGTACAAATTGCTCCTCAAGACCATTGGGATTTGCGCATTGCTGCGGTCGTTTTAACGGCGCAAGAAAAGGATGTGTCTAGTCGAGAAGGGATGAAGCTGACGGTTGATACGTCTGTATTCTACGATGGCTGGTTAGCTAGTATACCGGAGGATTTGCGCAATATAAAAGCGGGGATTCAGGATAAAGATTTTGAAAAGGTCGGTGCTATCGCTGAGGCTAATTGTCTCCGGATGCATGCGACGACCTTAGGAGCGTATCCACCTTTTACCTATTGGCAAGATTCTACTTTAACCGTTATGCAGAGGGTGCAAGCATTACGTAAGGAAGGCATACCAGCCTATTTCACCATCGATGCCGGACCGAATGTTAAGGTGCTTTATTTACCAGAAGATGAAGCGAAGGTTTTACAAGCGATTCGAGAAGTAGAAGCTGTTACGGATATTATTGTAAGTAAGGTAGGCGACGGGATTAGTTACCGATAGGAGTGTCCTTTATTGAAAGAAAAACTAACGATCAAAACACCAGGAAAACTAATGGTCGCAGGGGAATTCGCTGTCTTAGAAAAAGGTTACCCTTTGCTAGTGATGGCAGTAGACCGTTATGTGTATGCTACGATTGAGGATGCAGAGGTTTATCAATTTACGTCCGAAAATTTTAACCTATACAATTTGACTTGGCGTTTCAATGGTAAGTACGTTATTTTTGACAATTATAGTCCACGTTTAAAGTTTGCCACGAACGCTTTAGCGACAGTATTGACCTTTTTAAAGGAAAAAGGTATCCCGCCGACACCTTTTTCCCTTACAGTGCGTAGTGAATTAGATGATGAAGCGACCGGGGCGAAGTATGGCTTAGGGTCGAGTGCGGCCGTTGTGACAGCGATTATTACTGCTGTGTTGGAGAAGTTTTTGCGTTATCCACCGGCGAAAAGTTTAATTTTTAAGCTAGCTGCCATCGCCCATGTCCGGACGCAAGGTAGTGGCTCTGGGGCGGATATCGCTGCTTCGACCTATGGAGGCGTCCTATACTATAAGTCTTTCCAAGCAAATTGGCTCCTTCGACAGTTACGTCGCCAACCAAGAATTTTACCAGTTATTCAACAAAAGTGGCGTTACTTACATATCTCACAAGTTGCCTTTCCAGAGGATGTTACACTTTGTATTGGTTGGACCGGGAAGCCGGCTTCGACGAAAAATTTAGTAAGTGAAATTGCTAATCTACGCAAGGAACAGCCAGCAGTTTACAATCGTTTTTTACAAGAAAGTAAGCAGGCTGTACAGACAATAATGAGAGGGATGGAAGAGGGCGATGTCCCTTTATTTTTACGTGGGATCAAACAGAACCGCCGTAGTTTACGCTTTCTGGGCGAAAGGGCTAACGTACCAATCGAAACGGAGGCCTTAGCTAGGTTGAGTGAGATAGCAGAGGCCTATGATGGTGCTGGAAAGTTGTCCGGTGCTGGCGGTGGAGATTGCGGTATCGCCTTTTTATATCAGGAGACCGACACAGAGAGCTTACTAACCCGTTGGCAGGAAGCGTCTATTCAACCCCTTGATCTTTCTATCGACTCTTCTGGTACGTCAGTCGTTACCGAAGAGAAATCTGTATAAATATTCATTTTTTTGTCCAGTTGAGTCATCGGACCTACTTCCGATACAATAAATGGTAGAAGGGGGTAGGACAATGAAAAAAGAAATCGCTTTAATTGGTGTGCCGATGGATTTAGGCCAAATGCGTCGCGGCGTAGATATGGGGCCGAGTGCGATCCGGTATGCCGGTATTGTAGAACGATTAAAAAAATTAGACTATCGCATCCATGATCTAGGTAATATCGAAGTGCCTCAGCATCGGGTCGATCGACCAATGGATGATTTCCCATTAAGGAACTTAGAAGAAGTAGCTAAAGCTAACGAACGTTTAGCCGAAACGGTTGCGGACCAGGTTGCCTTAGATCGCTTTCCTTTAGTATTAGGTGGAGACCATAGTATTGCGATTGGTACAATCGCAGGCTTAAGCCAACATTATGAACGTTTAGGCTTAATCTGGTATGATGCCCATGGAGATATGAATACTGAAGAGACGACGCCTTCGGGGAATATTCATGGCATGCCTTTAGCGGTTAGCCTAGGACTTGGTCACCCACGTCTGACTTCTATTTTTAACGGGAGGCCAAAAGTAAATCCGGAAAATGTTGTTTTATTAGGTCTAAGGGATTTAGATGAGGGTGAAAAAGAATTATTAAAAAAGTTAAAGATCAAGGCCTACTCTATGCATGAAATCGATCGGTTAGGGATGCCCCAGGTCATTGAAGAGACAATCCATTATCTTAAAGGGAAGACCGATGGGGTACATTTAAGCTTTGATTTAGACGGAATCGATCCTTCAGAGGCTCCGGGTGTCGGTACGCCGGTCATCGGAGGAATTAGCTATCGAGAAAGCCATCTTGCTTTAGAAATGCTACATGAAGCGGGTATCGTGACTTCCGTAGAATTTGTAGAAGTCAATCCGATGTTAGACGAACGGAGTAAAACGGCGGACTTAACCGTCGCTCTAGCAGGTTCTTTATTTGGAGAAAAATTAATATAATTCAATATAGAAGCAGGACTAGTTTCCCTTACCTTTTCGAGTGGGGCTAGTCTTTTATTTATCGAAGGTCCCCTTCTACCGTTCAAGGAGAAACGGGTCTATGCTAGAAAGAAGAGTATATTTTCTGTAGAAGGAACTACCTCTTTCTAGCTTTAGGACGTGCAACAAATTGTGATATAATACTAAAACAAGCTTATAATACTAATAATAGGTATATTATGTATCGCTCAAAGAAACGATAGATTAACATGATCATGTCAAATAAAAGGAAGTGGCAGTGTGCTGAGTGGGAGCTTTGACATCGTTGACATCCTTCGCATCGTCGTCGATATCGCGATCGTATGGTATGTGCTCTATAAATTAATAATGGTCGTTCGGGGAACGAAGGCTATTCAATTATTAAAAGGAATCGTCGTTGTACTAATCGTTTGGGTTATTAGTATTATCTTCGAATTAAAAACAATTCAATGGTTGACAAACCAGGCGATTCTTTGGGGTTTTCTCGTCATTATTATTTTGTTCCAACCGGAATTACGCCGGGCCCTTGAGCAGTTAGGAAGGGGCAGTATCTTTACTAGAAGCACACTATCAGAAGAAGAAGTGACCGAAAATATTGTCAATGCGATTGTGGAGTCTACGATTTATATGGCTAAGCGTCGAATCGGCGCCTTAATCACAATTGAATTAGAGACCGGTACTGGGGAGTATGCGGAAACGGGAATTCCAATCAATGCTACCTTGACTAACCAACTGCTGACGAACATCTTCACACCGAATACGCCCCTACATGATGGTGCGGTGATTATTAAGCACGATCAAATCGTCGCAGCAGCTTGTTACTTACCCCTATCCGAAAGCGCATCTATTTCGCGGGATCTCGGTACCCGACATCGTGCGGCGCTTGGAATTAGTGAAGTGACCGATGCTTTAACCATTGTTGTATCGGAGGAAACTGGTGCAATTTCCTATACGAAAAATGGCGAGCTCTTTCGGGATATAACGGAGGAGCAATTGGAAGCAGTGTTAAAGAGCAGTCTTATGCAGAAGATTAAATCAGACACCAACCCACTCATTTGGAGGGGGCGTAAAAATGGATAAACTTTTTCAAAGTAAATGGTTCATTCGCATTATCTCCTTGCTTTTTGCGATTATTTTATACTTGTTCGTTGCGGTAGAGACGAATGTGAATCAAGATGATTCGCGAATCCCTATCGGTTCTACAGACGATATACAAGTGTTAGAGGAAGTTCCTCTTGGAATTAAAATCGATGCTGATCAATATGTCGTCAGTGGAGTTCCAGAACATGTAACGGTAACCCTTGAAGGAAGAACGAGTATTTTGACCCCGATTGCTCGCCAGCTAAACTTTAATGTCTTCGTCGATTTGCGGGAGCTTTCGGAAGGGGAGCATACCGTAGAAGTCGAGTATGAAAATTTACCAGAAAACGTCACTGCCTATATCGAACCGAAAACAATACAAGTGACAATCGAAAGACGGACGACGAAGGAGTTTCCAGTGCAAGTCGAAATTATTAATGAAGACCAGTTGCCGGCAGGATATGAGATTGGGACACCAGAAGTAAATCCAGAGACCGTTACTCTCGTAAGCTCACAAGAAGTTATCGAACAAGTTGCATTGGTGAAAGTATTTCTCGATGTGGCCGAGCTTCGGGAACCGATCCGTAACCGAGAATTGCCGGTTAGCGTATACGATGCCCAAGGAAACGATCTAAAGGTCCGTATCGAACCCGAAAGCGTGACCGTCTCCTTGTCAGTAGAACGTCCGAGTAAAAAAGTTCCGCTTTCCGTAGAAACGAAAGGGACGCTACCGGAAGACTTGGAGATTGAATCGATCGTCGCCACCGAAGAGATTGAAATTTTCGGTAAGCGGGCCGTGTTAGATAAAGTGAAGCAAGTAAAGACAAAGCCACTAGATTTAAGCAAGGTGACAAAGTCGGACACGTATAAACTTGATTTAGAATTACCAGAAGGTACAATAGCTAGTAATGATTTTGTTGAAGTAAAAATAAATATCAATAAGAAAAAAGAGTTTGATAACATATCGATCGATAGCGAAGCCGATGAAGCTTTAGAGTATTCCTTTGTCAATCCAGAAGATGGTAAGTTAAGTGTGCAGGCCTTCGGTTCTGATCAGCAAATTAATCGTCTAAAAAAAACAGACATTAAAGCAATTGTGACATTAGGGGATTTAACAGAAGGTGAACATGAACTTCATGTCGATATAGAAGGACCAGAAGGAGTGTTATTAGAACCGAATATCGATTCGGTCACGGTTAAGGTGCAATAAACCTAACCGTTGTATTCAGTTTTAAAAGGAGTTGTATACGTTGGGTAAATATTTTGGAACAGATGGTATTAGAGGAGTTGCCAATAAAACCCTAACACCAGAAATAGCCTTTAAACTAGGACGAATTGCTGGAGCCTTATACGCCGAGGAGGATAATCAGGCAAAGGTGCTCATCGGACGCGATACGCGGTTATCGGGACCGATGTTTGAAGGAGCCCTTATCGCAGGTTTATTATCTAGTGGGGCAGAAGTAATGCGCTTAGGGGTGATTACTACCCCTGGAGTTGCCTATTTAACTAAGGTGATGGGAGCGGATATGGGAATAATGATTTCTGCTTCTCATAACCCGTTCGAAGATAATGGTATTAAAATTTTCGGTCCCAATGGCTATAAGTTATCAGATGAAAAAGAAGAACAAATCGAACAGCTAATGGATGTCGAAGAAGATGAATTACCTCGTCCTTATGGAAGCGAAATTGGAACGGTGAGCGACTACTATGAAGGCTCACAAAAGTATTTATCATATTTACAAGAAACAATCGACCATAGTTTCGAATCGATGCACGTTGGCTTAGATTGTGCTAACGGTGCAACATCTGGTCTAGCTGCCCATCTATTTGCGGATTTAGAGGCTGAAACCTACGTAATTGGTAATAATCCGAATGGAACAAATATCAACGATGGTTTCGGCTCAAACAACCCGGAAAAGTTACAAGAGCTCGTGGTAGAAAAGAACTTAGACGTAGGCCTCTCCTTCGATGGAGATGGTGATCGTTTAATTGCAGTAGATGAAAAAGGAAATATCGTCGACGGCGATCAAATCATGTACATTTGTGCTAGCTATTTCCAAGAAGAAAAACGCTTGCCTAACCAAACCGTCGTTGCGACAGTGATGAGTAACCTTGGCTTTTATCGCGCTTTAGAAGAAAAAGGAATCAAGGTCGTGACGGCGAATGTTGGCGACCGCTATGTCCTTGAGAAAATGTTAGACGGCGATTATATGTTAGGTGGGGAACAATCTGGCCATATTATTTTCCGGGAACATTCGACGAGCGGTGATGGGATGCTTACAGGAATCCAGCTGTTACACATTATGAAAGAAACGGGAAAAAGTTTATCTGAACTAGCTAGTGGCATGCCTATATACCCACAAGTGTTAAAAAATGTTCCCGTAGACGACAAAGAAACTGTGATGGAAGATAGCCGTCTACAAGAGAAAATTCAAGCAGTAGAAGCACAGCTAGGGGACGCTGGTCGAGTGCTCGTTCGTCCATCCGGTACAGAACCATTAATTCGCGTGATGATTGAAGCAGAGACAGAAGATTTATGCGAAAATTATGCGACAGAAATAGTAGAAGTTCTTCAACAAATAAAATAAGACATTTAAAGCATTCGAATATGAAAGACGAGAGGTTTTAGCATGTATACGTTAGCTTATTATGTAGTACATTTTGTATTCAGCCTATTTGGCCGTTTGAAAGTGTTCGATAAAGAAAAACTTCCTGAAGAGGAAGGGTATATTTTAGCCTGTACCCATACCGGTTGGGTTGATATCCTGTGGCTAGGGATTGCTATCTACCCGACCCCTATTCATTTCATGGCTAAAAAGGAACTATTTGAAAATGGCTTTGTTCGTTGGTTGATTACTACCTTAAATGCTTTTCCCGTTGATCGGGAAAATCCCGGGCCTAGTTCGATTAAAATTCCTAGAAAACTATTGAAAGAAGATAAGGTTGTTGGTATTTTCCCTAGCGGAACCCGGACGACAGAGGATGTGCCATTAAAACGGGGGGCAGCGACTATCGCCCTTCATGCAAAAGCACCGATTGTTCCAGCTGCCTATATCGGCCCGAACAATTTCAAAGAAATTTTCCAAAGAAAAAAGCCGAGAATTATTTTTGGCGATCCATTATACATTGATCCTTCTTTATCGCGCCGGGAAGCGCAAGAAGATTTAGCGAACCGGTTAGATCATGCGTTAAAACAATTACAGCTAGAATTAGAGGAAAAGATAACGAAAAGTAAGTAGAAGGTTTCATATGAAGTACGGCGGGCTAAGTAAGGTAGATATCCTTACTTAGCCCGTTCTTTCTTCTTTAGAACTTTTCATGCCTATATTTATCCTGTGCCTATAGACTAGGCTACTTGACCAGTTGCAGGGAAGGAATTATCCTTGGTAAAATATATGTAAGCGTTGCAGAAGGGAAAGAAAGGATAATACAATGGAAAAACGATATATTTTAGCAATTGATCAAGGGACGACGAGTTCCCGGGCTATTTTATTTAACCGTGAAGGAGAAATTGCAGGAATCGCCCAACAAGAGTTTGAGCAATTTTTCCCTAAACCTGGTTGGGTAGAACATGATGCGAATGAAATTTGGACTTCGACCCTCGCTTGTATTGCAGAGGTGTTTCGAATAGCCGATGTGCAACCTGCGGAGGTAGCTAGTATCGGTATCACGAACCAACGGGAGACGACGATCGTATGGGAAAAGGCCACCGGTCGACCGGTCCATAAGGCGATTGTTTGGCAGTCCCGTCAATCCGAACCTCTATGTGAAAGATTACGAAAGGAGGGTTATGAACCGCTGTTTCGAGAAAAAACAGGCCTGCTTATCGACCCTTATTTTTCCGGTACAAAGGTAAGGTGGATCCTCGACCATGTGCCTGGTGCCCGAAAAAAGGCAGAAAGAGGCGAGCTTCTTTTCGGTACTGTTGATACTTGGTTAATTTATCGTTTATCTGGAGGCAAGGTGCATGTGACGGATTATTCGAATGCCTCCCGAACCTTAATGTATAATATTCATGACTTAGACTGGGATGAAGAACTGTTGGAGATTTTACAAGTTCCACGCTCTATGTTACCTGAAGTACGGTCTTCTTCCGAAATATATGCAGAAACGGTTAGCCATCACTTTTTTGGTTATGAGGTGCCGATTGCTGGGATTGCTGGAGATCAGCAGGCTGCGCTCTTTGGCCAAGCATGCTTTGAAAAAGGTATGGCGAAAAATACATACGGGACTGGCTGTTTTATGTTGATGAATACGGGTTCGCAGGCTGTAAAATCGAACAACGGCCTACTAACAACGATCGCTTGGGGCTTGGATGGAAAGGTAGAATATGCTTTAGAAGGAAGTGTCTTTATTGCTGGTTCTGCCATACAATGGCTTCGGGATGGTTTGAAAATGATCGAGAACTCTGCTGAGAGTGAAACCCAGGCTTTAAAAGTCACCTCTACCGAAGGAGTCTATATGGTGCCTGCCTTTGTCGGTTTAGGAACTCCTTATTGGGATAGTGATGCCCGGGGAGCGATCTTCGGATTGACCCGGGGAACGACGAAGGAGCATATTATTCGGGCTACGCTAGAGTCTTTAGCCTATCAAACGAAGGATGTTCTCGATGCGATGGTTCTTGATTCCTCCATCGATTTAACGTCCTTGAGGGTAGATGGAGGAGCTGTTAGCAATGGTTTTCTTATGCAGTTTCAGAGCGATTTATTAGGCGTTCCGGTTGATCGTCCGGTGATTCAAGAAACTACTGCCCTCGGTGCAGCCTATTTAGCTGGTCTAGCCGTCGGTTTTTGGTCTAGCAAGGAAGAAATCGTACAACTGTGGAAAAAGGATGTAACCTTTACGCCTCAGATGGCTGAAAAGAAGCGCCAGACTTTGTATGCCGGATGGAAAAAAGCTGTGGAAGCAACCCGAACCTTTAAGCCCTAGGTGAACATTTCTTCTTAAATCATTTACAATCGGTAAGAAACTATGTAAAATAATGCTTGTTCCTATAGAAATAGAGTTAGCTAAGCCATCGGTTTTGGTAGAGGATGAGGAGGCCGTTGTATGGATTTTCAAAAAGAGGACGCAGTAAATTGGATTAAAAAAATGACTGACAAAGTGACGCTCAATAAACATTATTTAACCGCCCTAGATACCCAAATTGGTGATGGTGATCACGGCGATAATATCGTAAGAGGTTTTCATTCGGTGTCACAATTGCTTCATAATGCGAAGGAAGAGGAGTTAGCTACGGTTGCGCAAGTCCTTCGAGAAAGTGCCAAAGTCCTCTTAACGACTGTCAGTGGTGCCTCCGGTACTTTATATGCTACGGCCTTTTTACGGATGGCCTATGTTTTTGAGCATAAAGAGCGCATCGATCATCGTGCCTTTACAGAAGCAATCCATGAAGCGGTCAAGGGAATCCAAGAACGAGGGAATGTAAAATATGGCGAAAAAACTTTGCTCGATGTCTGGATTGCTCTAGCGAATTTATTTCAAACTTCCAAAGGCTTCCCCCAGGCGGCGCAGATTGAACAAAGTGCGAAAAGGGCAATGGAAAGAACGAAGGCTTCCCTAGCGAAGAAAGGAAAGGCGGCCTTATATGAAGAGAACTCGTTAGGCCATATCGATCCTGGCGCAGCTTCAACCTATTATTTATTCGCTTCTTTGGCGGAAGTATGTGAGGAGAAATAAGATGGAACCAAAAGTAAATATCATGCTTATATCCCATAGCCGTGATATCGCGAAGGGTTTGAAAGCATTGATCACCCAAATAGCTCCGACAGTACCAGTCTTAGCTATCGGTGGCAATCGTGAGGGAGGCTTAGGGACGGATATGGAAATGATTTCTGAAGCCTTAGATGGGGTTAGGGATCAAGGCCATACGTTAATTTTTTACGATATGGGTAGTGCCAAGATGAATGCCGATCTCGTCCTGGAACTAAAGGGCTTGCAGACGGTTGAGATCGTCGAAGCTCCCTTTGTCGAAGGGGCGTACTTAGCTGCGGTGAAGGCAAGCATTGGTAAAACAGCTCAAGAAATAAAATTAGATTTAGAGAGAAACTTTCCGAACTTTTTACAAACAGGAGAATAGAAGATTTAAAA
>CALJVC010000037.1 GCA_937974845.1 uncultured Pseudogracilibacillus sp.
GCTTGGATATAGTAGTTAGCCAATGGCTCAGCAATATCTCCACCAGACATAGAAGCGAAGTTAATAACTAATTCGTTACCGTCTGGATCTTCTCGGAATCCGTCTCCATCGACATCTTCATAGCCAGCTTCATCTAAAATTTCATTCGCTTTATCTGGATCATACGTCGGTACCTCGATCGTATCATCGTGGAAGTTAGCATGGGATGGTGCGATTAATGTCGTTCCAGCCCAACGGAAACCGTCGTAGAAACGTTTACCAACGGCATCGTTATCTACGGCATACCACATAGCACGACGTAATTCTACGTCACCAACGACGGATTCTTCTGGATTGTACTTTACGCGGGAGTTTTCTTTATCCCAAGTACCTAATTTGAATCCGATATACGTATAGGCGTTATCGATATCACCTAAGAAGACGACGCCTTCCATATCCTGGTTATCGACGTATTGGTCAGTGTTAAAGCTATCGACCATGTCTAATTTACCAGATTCTAACTCTTTTGCAACGACGCTTGGGTCAACGACACGTAAGACGACTTCGTCTAACTTTGGTTCACCTTGCCAGTAGTCTTCGAACTTCTTGAAGACGACAGACTCACCTGGTGTGATGCTTTCGACCTTGAAAGGTCCCATTCCAATTGGGTTTTTACGCACTGGATCAGAGTCTGGCATATCCTTTACTTCAATTCCTTCAAAGACATGCTTAGGTGTAGCATAAGGCCAAATTCCTCCAGCTAATAAAGATGGTGTAGGAGACTTATACGTAATTTGTAAGGTCTTCTCATCGATTACTTCAATACCGGAGATAGAATCAGCTTCTCCTGCCTTATACTCTTCCATTCCCTCAATGATCGTAAAGTCTGAGCCATAACGAACCCCTTCATAGTCAGGGTGACCGATAATTTCATAGGAGAAAGCCCAGTCTTCTGCAGTTACAGGTTCTCCATCATGCCAATAGACATCGTCACGAATCGTGAAGGTCCAGACCTTGTAATCATCGCTATATTCGAAAGATGCAGGACCATCTTGTGTATACTGATAGTTTTCATCCATAGATAATAAAGATTCGTCAAACCAGTTTAAAATTTCACCATCTGGTGCCCCACTATAGAAGTTGAAACTTAAGGTTCCTTCAAAGGCTGTGTCAGAAACTAAACCGAAGTTCAGTGTTCCACCTTCTTCAACTTCTCCTTCAGGCATGCTCTTTGGAAAATCTTCAATGTTAAAAGTTCCGTCCTCATTTGGTTGAGGTTTTTCTAAGGCTGACTCATCTACTTTTGAGTCAGAGGTCTCTTTGTCATCGCCACCGCAAGCAGCTAGAGCGAAGACAAGAGTAAGAAGTAAACCAAGCAATAAAAAACGCATACTTGTTTTCTTCATTTGAACCATTCATCCTCTCTTATTCCATTATTTTTAAAATTGTACTGAATACCACTTAAGTAAATCGAATTGAAAGTCCCCTAGACGCTGTTCTCACCCCCTTTCCTGCAAGTGAGCTAAGCCCTTGAAACGGAATGTAAGGATAGAACCTCTCGTCGATCGTTCGTCTTATCCTCTACGCTGTCTAGCATCCGTCGCCCGTTTAATTGCTTCACCGACGTTTCGTACCGCTAGCATAAGTAATAAAATGAGTAGGGCCGGTGGCATCCAAATCCACCAACGATACTCAAGTACTTGCGGGTTTCGCGCATAGCTTAGCAAAGTCCCTAAACTCGGTGTTGATTCTGGGAAACCGAATCCTAAGAAAGATAGTCCAGATTCAATTCCGATATTGGCTGCTAAGTTTAATGTCATCGTTACGACAATCAAGGTACTTAAGTTTGGTAAAAGTTGGGTGACCATAATTTTAATATGAGACGAGCCTAGGGTTTTTGAAGCTTGAATATAATCAAGTTCGGCTTCTTGCAAGGCCCTTGAGCGAATGAGTCGGGCAATTCCCATCCATAGGAAGGACGTCATGATTAAAGAAAAACTAACGACAGAATATTTAGGTACGATAGCAACGAAGACAATGACGATCATTAAAAAAGGTAAGACCATGAAAAAATCCACGATACGCATAATGACGTTGTCCACGGTGCCACCGAAATAACCTGCAATGATTCCTAAGGTAATTCCGATCAAACCGGAAAACAGTGTGACGAGAAACCCTATAGCAAGGGAGTTTTTCGCTCCAATTATTAATTGACCGAAGACGTCTCGCCCGCCATAGTCTGTTCCGAGCCAATGTTCTTTAGAAGGAGGCTCATAAATGGCAAAAAGGTCGACTTGAACGATCTCATCCTGGTCTAAAATTAAAGAAATGCCGAACACGGAAACTGTTACGAATAAGAAAAAGATTAAGGAAATTAGGGCTAATTTATCGTGTAAAATTTCCCGCCAAATAACTTTTAGTCCTGTAGGGCTCTCTGTATTTTCTTCGACTGTTTCTACTACTTCATGCTCTTTTACTTCCACGATCTTCACCTCACCTTGTGTTTCGATGTTATTTAATACGTATCCGAGGGTCAATGATACTTAGCAGAATATCCGAAATAAGAGAACCGATAATCGTTGCCGCACCGAAAATAAGGACACAGGCAGTAACTACGGAATAGTCTCGTAGGTTAATAGATTCTAAGAACAGTTGCCCCATTCCAGGATAACTAAAGATCGATTCGATAAAGATTGATCCACCGATTAAACCCGCCAGTTCATATCCGAAGAAAGCGGCAATTGGTAATAAGGCATTACGGAAAATATGACGGTTATAAATCCGTTGCTCGGAAGCTCCTTTCGCTCTGGCGGTTAAAACGAAATCACGATGTTTTAAGTCGACGATTTCATTTCGCAAATATTGTACGGTGCTGACCGTTGTAATTAAGGCCATCGACAGGGCCGGTAATAGGATATGGTAGACTTTACTGATAAAGTATTCCATCGTTCCAGGGGTTAGACCTGGTTTAACACTTCCCCCGGTAGGGAAGAGATTAAATTGGAAACCGAATACCCAAACCATTAGAAGGGCAAAGATAAAAATAGGTGTCGCAAAACCGAGATAAGTATATCCGGTAATCGTCTGGTCAAGCCAGGTATCGTTATACCTACCACTCAATATTCCTAAAGGTATAGCTATTAAATATGTAATAATGAGCGCGGCTAAAGATAACCAGAAAGTGTTGACTAAACGTTGCCCAAGTAGTTCTGTAACGTCCATTTTATGTCGGAAAGATTTCCCGAAATCTCCTTTAACGACACCGGAAATCCAACGACCGTATTGTTCGTACCATGGATCATTCCAGCCTAACTTTTCCCTTTGCTCTTGTAAGGTTTTAGGATCGACATTTGG
The DNA here is from genome assembly GCA_937974845.1 of uncultured Pseudogracilibacillus sp. Classification (GTDB taxonomy): domain Bacteria; phylum Bacillota; class Bacilli; order Bacillales; family Amphibacillaceae; genus Pseudogracilibacillus. The sequence goes on from CALJVC010000037.1 coordinate 3,334, forward strand.
GTCGACTTGTCCTGTTAAAGCATCTCCTGGCATAAATTTCGCTAAGATAAAGACTAGTAAACTCAGGAGTATGAGCTGTGGAATCATAATGAGTATACGTCTTACGGTAAACTTCCACATTAGTACCCCTCCTCGTTAGGTAATGCAACGTAATGTGTATCAGAAATAGGTCGAAGAGGAAAAGCTAGTCCATCTTCGTCAAAATATTTTTTGTAGGATTTTTCGTACTCTTTTTCTACTTCTTTACGGAGGCGAAATTGTTTGTCACGATTTCTAGGATCGATATCTGGTATCGATGAAATTAATTTTTTCGTATAAATATGTTGCGGATTGTTGAAGATATCTTCCGTATCTCCTTCCTCGACAAAACGACCCTTATACATAATGCCGATTCGGTCACAGAGGTGGCGAATAACCCCTAAATCGTGGCCGATAAAGATATAGGTTAAGCCAAGTTCTTCCTGAATCTCCTGCATAAAGTTCAAGACCTGGGCTTGTACGGATACGTCGAGGGCTGATACTGGCTCATCGGCAATAATTAGTTTCGGCTTTGTAGCTACCGCTCGGGCGATTCCGATTCGTTGGCGCTGTCCACCGGAAAACTGGTGGGGGTATTTATGAATGCTTTCGCGACTAAGCCCGACGAGCTCTAATAACTCCTCGATTTTTTTTCTTTCTTCTTCCCGACTCAACTTTTCAAAGTTCCTTAGCGGTTCTTTTAAAATATCGTAGACCCGTTTTCTAGGATTCAAGGATGAATAAGGGTCTTGGAAAATCATTTGTACCTCACGGCGGAAATTTTGTCGTCTTCCCCGTTGATTTGTAATGTCTTCCCCATTGTATAGGACCTGTCCATCAGTAATTCGATTAAGGCCAATAATCGCTCGTCCGGTAGTCGTTTTTCCCGAACCGGATTCGCCGATTAAGCCATAGGTCATTCCTTCTTCAACGGAAAAGGAGACACCATCGACGGCCTTCACATAGTCGATTGTCCGACCTAAAACCCCTCCCTTAATAGGGAAGTGTACCTTTAGATCCTTTACCTCAAGATAACTCATGTTGTGTCGCCTCCTTTTCGCCACGTAAGTAAAAGTCTTTATAGCAAGTACAACGGACAAAATGTCCTTCACTTACTTCGTGTAGTTGAGGGTTTTCTTCATGGGCTTCTTCAGGGATCCATGGAATTCTATCTTTGAAGCGACAGCCAACACGAGGTAAGTGTTGAAGGGAGGGAACGATTCCTTCGATGACATGAAGCTTTTGCTTTGGCTCTACATTTGATGGAATCGAATGTAGAAGAGAGCGGGTATAGGGATGCAATGGATTTTCAAAGAGTGTGTATACATCTGCGATTTCGACAATTTCTCCAGCATACATGACTGCGACGCGGTCGGCCATTTCTGCGACGACACCGAGGTCATGGGTAATTAAGATAATACCGGAATTCATATTTTCTTTTAAATCACGTATCAATTGTAAAATTTGTGCCTGTATCGTAACATCCAGTGCTGTCGTCGGTTCATCGGCAATCAGCAGTTCTGGATTGTTAGCGATAGCGATGGCGATAATGACCCGCTGTCTCATTCCTCCGGAAAGTTCGTGTGGAAATTGCTCAAAGGTACGTTCAGGATGAGGAATTCCCACTTGTTCTAATAGCGATAAAACTTTTTCTTCGCGTTCTTTCGTACTCATCGTTTTGTTATGTAAAAGGAGTACTTCATCGATTTGTTTGCCGATTGTCATCAGCGGATTTAGTGCCGTTAAGGGATCTTGGAAAATCATCCCCATATGTTTACCTCGTAATTGATTTAACTCTTGTAAAGAACGATCAAGGATATTTTTTCCTCTAAATATTATTTCTCCTTCAACCTTTGCCTTGCGGTGTAGTCCCATAATAGAAAAGGCTAAGGCACTTTTACCACTACCCGATTCACCGACAATAGCAAGGACTTCATTTTGATTGACATGCAATGATACATCGTCTACTGCAGGGTAATAGTTGTCCCCAATACGAAAGGAAGTAGTTAAGTGATTGATTTCTAGAATTCGCTTTGTCATCGGTTCACCTACTTTTATAAAGTGCGTTAATTTTTTCTTTATCTGAATGAAGTATCATTCTTTTCTCAAGTATAAGAAAAGAAAGAAAATTTAAAATAATGATAAGTTAAAAATATAAGAAACTATTAAGAAATGTTGTCGCTTTCAATTTTTAGTAAAAAAATTCCCTAGAAAAGCCTAGGTATTTCTATTAAAAACTATATTCCCTACTGCCCAACAATCCTCCTAATTTTATAAAGGGGATAGATTAAGGCATAAGAAGTAAGTGAAAGTACTTACGATATAGAAGTGTAATAAATATAGTACACCAAATTTATAAAATGTCAATTATCGAAGTGAAAACCTTTTACAGTTATAAACTAGCATAGCGATGCTTTTAAAACATAAAAGGAAATAAATGTTTTCTTTTACTTTTTTACGTAATGAAACCCCATCTATCTTCCTATAGATGGGGCAGTCATATAAGATAAGGAGATTCGTTCATGTCGATGATGCTGGCTGACTATCGTATTCGATTTCGAAGCCTAGATCTTTAATCATTTGATGGTCTCGGTTAGCTTCCTGGCCATCAGTAGTTAAGTAATCACCGACGAAGATAGAGTTCGCTGCATATAATCCAAGGGCTTGTAAACTACGTAAGTTCTTTTCCCTACCTCCAGATATACGGATTTCTTTTGTCGGTAATTTAAAACGGAAGTAGGCTAAAACCTTTAAACAGTACATTGGATTCAGTTCGTCCGTGCCCTCTAGTCGCGTTCCCTCAATAGCATGTAAAAAGTTTACCGGTACGGAATCAACATCTAATGCTTTTAAAGAATTACCCATTTCGATGACGTCGTCGATCGTTTCTTTCATTCCGATAATTACTCCTGAACAAGGAGAGATACCGACATTTTTCACCTCGTTTACCGTTGCTACTCGATCATCGTAAGTATGTGTCGTAGCAATTTCTGGATAATGGGATCTCGAAGTGTTTAAGTTATGGTTATAGCGATCGACGCCGGCTTCTTTTAACTTTTCTACTTGGCCATCTCTAAGTATTCCTAAGCAGGCACAGATCTTCATCGATGGGTACTTTTCTTTAATTTCCTCAACGGCTTCAGTAACGATAGAAAGCTCCCGATTCGTCGGTCCTCTACCACTGGCGACAATACAATAAGTGCCGGATTGTAAGTCATTGGCCCGCTTGGCGCCGGCGAGGATTTCCTCCTTGGTTAGCATCGTGTATTTTTCGATCGGTGCAGTAGAGTCGATCGATTGAGAGCAGTAGCTACAATTTTCAGGACAGTAGCCACTTTTGATGTTTTGAATCATATTAAGCTTCACTTTTTTTCCATAGTAGGTTGAACGAATTTTAAAAGCAGCATGTAATAATGGCAAGACTTCCTCATCCGGTGCTTGTAAAATATGAAGCGCTTCTAGGTTGTTAATGTCATAACCTTTAATAACTTCATCAGCGAGATGGTCCCAATTAATCATCTGAATTCCTCCTTTAATTTTTTTCCATGGTTGCTTGTAGGAAAGAAGACTCCATCGCATCAACTCCTTTCAAAGTTTTTGCCTTACTTCAAGCAAGGCTTGGATTAAACGATTGATTTCTACATCGGTATAGGTTGAACGTAAGGTACAGCGTAATCGACTTGAACCTTCGGGTACGGTCGGTGGCCGTATAGCCGGAAGATGAATTCGATAATCCCGTAAGGCTTCTTGTAATTGCAAACTAGCTTGGTTACTCCCGATGAGTAAGGGAATAATCGGTGTCAAAGCTTCGCTTGCTGGAATAGTATATTCGGTCTGTAACGCCTTTCTTACCTTGGCCACCTTTTTTTGTAGAATCCGATGGCGGTTCTCCGTTTGCATAAGATGTAGACTCATGAGGGCGGAGCCGACATTGGCTGGTGATAAAGCGGTTTGGAAAATGAAGGGTCGTGCCTGCTGGATGAAATAGTCGATAAAATAACGACTAGCACAGACAAAACCTCCTTCACTTCCAATAGCCTTACTTAAAGTACCAATGAGTACATCGGGTTGAACTTGAAAGTAAGATGCAGTTCCTCTTCCGCTGTCGCCTAAGACACCGGTTCCGTGGGCATCATCGACAATCAATAGGGCGTCGTAGGCTTTTGCTAGAAAGTCTAGCTGATCTAAGGGCGCGATATCGCCATCCATACTGAAGACGCCATCGGTGATAATCAGTTTTTTTCTTTCAGTTCGATAGGATTTTAGTTTTTCTTCTAAATCTTCCATATCATTATGCCGATAGACGACGATATGAGCCTTAGAGAGTCGGCAGCCATCGATTATACTGGCATGGTTATATTCGTCACTAAAAATCGTCGTTTGTTCATCGGCGAGGGCAGTGATTACCCCGAGATTCGCTAAATAACCACTCGAAAAAAGTAAACAGGCTTCGTAGCCTTTATAGTCTGCTAGTTTATTTTCTAAACGTTCGTGTAGAGTCCGATTTCCAGTAACGAGACGGGAACCTGTACTTCCTGTTCCGTATCGTTCAATCGCTTCTTGTCCTGCCTTTTTGACCCTGGGGTCTGTTGCGAGTCCTAAATAATCGTTTGTCGCAGGTGTGAAGTATGTTTCCTGTTCCTTTCCTTCGGGTATTTGTCTATATAAGCTCGATTGTTTAATAGTTTGTAAACGTGTATAAATCCAGTTGCGCATTTAAGGTACCTCCCCGATGAGCACCGGTTCTTTTTCTAGAAAGTAAATGATCTGAGGTAGGGAAACTGCTTTCGGTTCAATGAGAAAGAGTCTACCTCCGAAGGGATGCCCTAGTTCTTTCATATGTGGAATTCGGATATAGGTATCCTGAAAGCGGACGTAACCGGTAGTATATTCCGGATCATCGGAGCAACAAATTTCAGCTAGTACTCCTGCTTCCTGTACCTTCGTAGCTAGGGCGATGGCTTCTAAGCTTCGTTGGTTCCGGCAATCGGGATGTTGTTTTACAAAGCTTTGCTTCGCTTCTTCGATCCAGTCTAAGCGTGAAACCCGAATTCCTTGGGGGCGGTTCTCGAGATTCAGCCTCTTCCCGGTCGTGATATCGACAAATTGGGCGCCGGGAAATTGCTCTTCATTGATGACATGCTCGTAAAGGTTCTGGATCGTTGCTTCCGAAAAGGAAAGCGGTTGCAATATTTTTCCCAGGCTTTTAACCGTTTGTTCCGGATGTAGGTTAGAGTAGGTGACGACCTTCGATACCGGGGGAATACTTCGGATTGGCTCCTGTAAAGCTTCGACTTTTAAAGAAAGAAAGTCGGCCTTTCCCCGACTATGGGATAGGGCCCGCTGGATGAGTTGCTGGGCGTAATCGGATAGGTCGCTTTCGTCTACGATATATTCTGCACCGGAAAGATGTTCCTTTTCTTTTGTTGCGAGCATACGAATATTATATTTGTTGGCCAAGCTGTCTCCCTCCTACTTGGTGATAAATTCGTTCTAATACTCTCGTGAGAGGTAGGCTAAGTAAGGCGGTACAGATCATTCCAGGTATCGTCGGTAAGAGTAAAAAGGTGACTGGCACTTGTAAAATAAAGGCTAGTACGACTCGGGCAGTAAAACTACCTAATGGCCCAGCGAGCATGAGCACAAGATTCTTCGTGCCAAAAAAGTAGATAACTAGTCCGACGACGAGACGGAAAACCATGGCTACCCCGACGTTAATCAATGTATGTAAGCCAAGCATAAATAGAATAAGACTCGATAAAATTCCTGCAGTAATATACCGTTTAAAACCGAAGACAGCACAAATGCTTACGGCAAGGGGGGCAGACATTTGAAACTCACTGCCCAGAATGAAGGTAGGGATTTTTATTGCACCGGAAATTGAAATAAGTGTCGCTAGTAAACTTATTTCTACTAAGGTATATAGGCGTTTGGACATGAATTTCCTCCTATTGATAGAAAATTCCCAATTTTCCCTATATGACTAAATTCCTCTTGCTATTGGGGGGATTTGTTGTTAACCTTATTTTAAATAGGTTAACGATAGATTACCATAGGAGGGATAAAATTGTCAAAACTATTTGTGACAGGTACCGATACCGATGTAGGCAAAACCGTTGTCATGACCTTGCTTACAGAAGCTTTAGCGGAAGTAATCGGACCGGTTTTTCCCTACAAACCAATCGAAACGGGGACAGCTGAGGAATACGGGCCAACGGATGTAGATACATATCGTTTAGTCATCGAACAAGCTCCTTATCCGCATCGGACCTATTCTTTTTCTGAACCTCACTCACCCCATTATGCAGCTAGAATTGATCATACACCGATCCGTATCGATAAAATCGAAGAAGACCTCGCACGATTAGAAGCGGAGTATAGGGAGGTCTTAATTGAAGGTGCTGGAGGACTTTTCGTGCCTTTAAGGGATGAGGGCGGGTATATAATCGACCTGATACAAACCTTAGAAGCGGGAGTCGTCCTTGTTGCCAGTTCGAAATTAGGTACAATCAACCACACCTTGTTATCGGTCCATGCTTTACGAGATTATGGAATTCCGATTATCGGCATAATGTTCACTTACTATAATCATAAAAATCCCCAAGAGCAGGATAATATTCGTTTTATTGAGCAGGCAACGAGCTTACCGATTTTAGGAACGGTCCCTTATCGTGAGGATATTCTAGAAATATTACAGACCGCTTCCGGTAGAAAACAACTACGCCAGGATTGGAAGATAGAGGAATGTGTATCTTTTTTAAGGAGGAATGAGGATGGAGCGAAACGAGTTATTAGAAATAAGTAAAAAATATTTGTGGCTACCTTTTACCCAAATGAAGGATTATCATGAAGATCCTTTAATTATTGCAAGGGGTGAAGGGGTGAAGTTAATCGATGTCGATGGAAAGGAGTATTATGATGCTTATTCATCTTTATGGCTCAATATCCATGGTCATCGGAATGAAAAGATAAACGAAGCCATCAAGGCTCAACTAGATCAAGTAGCGCATACGACCTTGTTAGGGGCAACGAATATTCCAGCGACTAAGTTGGCGAAAAAATTAATCGAGATTAGTCCAGAACCTTTTACGAAGGTCTTTTATTCAGATAATGGTTCGACGGCGATTGAAGTAGCGATTAAAATGACCTATCAATATTGGAAAAATATTGGGAAGGAAAAGAAGACAAAATTCGTCACCTTACAGAACGGTTACCATGGGGACACTGTAGGTACGATGAGTGTCGGATCTATCGACCTCTATCACCATGTCTATACGCGCCTACTTTTCGATGCAATTGCCCTGCCCTTTCCTGATGTTTACCGTCATCCTTCAGGCGATGAAGCGGTAGTTTTGGAGGAAGCCCTAGGGCAGTTAGAGGAGTTATTTAAAGAGAGACATGAGGAAATAGCTGGAATGGTCGTCGAATCGATCGTTCAAGGAGCAGGGGGCATGAACTTGATGCCGAAGGGATATTTAAAAGGTATTCAAGACTTATGTCGCAAGTACGATATCCTCTTGATTGTCGATGAGGTAGCAACTGGTTTCGGCCGGACAGGAAAGATGTTTGCGATTGAACATGAAGGTGTAGAACCGGACTTTTTAGCCTTGGCCAAAGGGATTACCGGGGGGTATTTACCGATTGCTGCGACTTTAACGACGGATCGAATTTATGAAGCCTTTTATGGAGACTATAATGAAGGAAAAACCTTTTTCCATGGGCATTCTTATACTGGAAATCAATTAGGCTGTGCCGCGGCTTTGGCCAATTTAGAACTGTTTGAAGAAGAGAATCTTGTCGAACAGGTCGCAGAGAAAGCTAAATATTTAACTAGTTTATTAGAGGAAATCGAGGCCTTAGATTGTGTTGGTGAAGTGCGACAACTCGGTTTTATTACGGGAATTGAATTAGTGAAAAATAAGGAGACGAAGGAGCCCTTTCCAGGTGAACTTCGGCTAGGTTATAAGGCGACCTTAGAAATGCGAAAACTAGGGCTTTTAACGCGTCCTTTAGGTGATGTCATTGTTTTTATGCCACCGTTAGTAACGAATCGCCAAGAGTTGAAAGAAATGTTGGCAATCGTTAAGGAAGGAATTGAAAGGGCTGTCAATGAAGTGCGTCTCGTTCGATAAACTATATGTATAAAGAATGCCCCCTTCCTCTTTTCCAAAGGAGGAAGGGGGCTTTTGCACTCTTCGAAGGGAGGAAGGGGAAGTTTTCATTACTTTTAGAAAGAAATTGTTCCTATCTTTCATCCTTTGTAAGCTGTCAAATAACGTTCACAACTCTTAGAAGTAGACGGGTTTTCTTACGTTATCTTTAGATAGATGATGGCAGTCATGATATAATTGATAGAGATTTATAGCCATGGATATTCTTGTATACAATGTTGAACTGATATAGGATGGAGAAGCAAAGTATGCGAAATTTTATTCGGGACTTAAAATTATTAGTGAAAGGCTTTGTCCTCGTAGCTAACGTACTGCCTATTATAAGTGGATTTTGGATCGCCCTATATTATACGGGCGGAAATTTCTCTGACTATTGGCAGAGCTTCGTTATCGGATCTATTGGTGGTACGTTTGTTATAGCAGGGGCCTTAATAATCAATAATTGGTATGAAGTCGATCTCGATGAGGCGATGGATCGAACGAAGGAAAGACCTACGGTAACGGGGAGCTTTTCCTTGCAGACGGTCTTTCGTTTAGGAATTGCCTTTTCTGTTATCGGCTTCCTTTTCATGTTGTTTACGAATCTAGAAGCCTTTATTTATGCCTTCCTCGGCTGGTTTGCCTATGTTGTCCCTTATACATTATGGACTAAACGGAAGTATACCTTAAATACAATTGTCGGCAGTATCTCTGGAGCTTTTACGCCACTTATTGGTTGGGCCTTGGTAGATACAGCCCTGCAGACGATACCGATCGTCATATTTATCCTGTTATTTTTATGGCAAGTTCCCCATACTTTTGCAATTGCAATGCGTCGTTACGATGATTACAAGTCAGCGAAGGTGCCGATGCTACCGGTGGCCTTTGGCTTCGATATTACGAAAAAGCATATGGTTCTTTATATAGCGACGATGCTTCCTTTTCCATTCTTTTTACTTGATTTAGGAATCGGCTATGTCACGGTAGTTACGACGATTAATGTCCTTTGGTTGATTAGTGCTATTCGTGGTCGGACAACCGAAGATATTAAGTCGTATGCGGATAAAATGTTTTATTATTCTTTAACTTATTTGAACGTAACGTTTATCCTAATGATTATATTAACTTTACCTTTCTTACAATTATAAAACGGATTTAGTAATCGCAAGGACTGAATTCTTCTAAGCCAAGAATTCGGTCCTTTGTACTTAGAAAACTATACAGTTTACTTTTTAAAAACTTTTTTCTATTTTATACTAGTAATGTAAATATGATATTGAAGGGAATAAGCAGATGAAACTTATTTACGAAGGAAAAACAAAAGATGTGTTTGAGCTTAATGATGGGACGATTCAACTGAAATTTAAGGACGATGTCACTGGGGAAGATGGTCAATTTGACCCAGGGGCCGATACTGTCGGCTTGACAATCGAGGGAGCAGGCCTGTCTGCTTTAAAGATGACGACTTACTTTTTTGAAAAGTTAAAGGAAGTCGATATTCGTACGCATTATATTAAGGCGGATTTTGCTGATCGTTCCCTCTATGTAAAACCGGCATTGATGTTCGGTGATGGCTTGGAATTTATTTGTCGTTACCGGGCGGTAGGAAGTTTCTATCGTCGCTACGGCGCTTATTGTGAAGAAGGCCAAGTCTTAGATAGTTTAGTTGAAGTAACGATAAAAGACGACGAGCGGGGAGATCCACCGATTTCTAAGGAAGCTCTCGTTCAACTAGGTATTTTGACGGAAAAAGAGTACGATACCTTATATCGTTTAACGAAGGAAATTTCTCACCTAGTGAAAGAAGAATTGTCGAAAAGAGATTTAGAACTTTATGATATTAAATTAGAATTCGGTCGAGATAAGGCGACGAAGGAAATCATGTTAATCGATGAGATTTCCGGTGGGAATATGCGAGTGTATGATCAAGAGGGTACTTACCTTCCGCCTTTAGAACTCGAAAAAAGAATTCTTACCGAATAGATTAAGAAGTAAGTGGAGGAAGTGGAATGGATTTAAGTGTTGCACCTTTGTTGTTTCGTAGTTTCCATCAATTATTACCGAGTATGAACTCCGTCGCCATTGCTGATCGGGAAAGCTTTATTTACTATAAGCCGAGCTTAGATATCGACTTAAAAATTAAAGAGGGTGATTCTTTACGAAACGAGACGGTTACGTATCAGGCAATTAATGAAGGCCGTCGGGTCAAAGAGTTTCGTGGGGAAAATGTTTTCGGTGTCCCGTATTATGCCGTTGCTCAGCCTTTACGTTGGAAAAAAGAAATCATCGGCGCTATAACTGTCGTCTATCCAAAAGAGCCACAGTTACTATCCATACCTTACTTAACGATTCGGACGTCGGACCGATGGATTCCGATACATTTTGATGATGTCATCTATTTAGAAGCCCAAAACCGTAAGACTTATGTGACGTCTTCAAAGGATACGATCGGTACGCATCGTTATAACTTAACAGAATTAGAAATGACTTTACCAGAAGAGCAATTTATTCGTTGCCATCGTTCATTTATCGTAAATATTCATCATATTAAAGAAATCCAGCCGGATCTTCATTCGACCTTTATCTTAGTCATGTCGGATGGTTCTCGGGTTCCGGTGAGCCAAAGTTTCACGAAGGAAGTTCGCTCGATGTTAGGTTTTTAACGTTCTAGCCTAGTCTTTACTTCGTTGGGGAAACCCCTAGTCAGAAGTAGAGCCTAGGCCTTTCTTTTGCAAACTTTTCTATATATAAGAAAAATTCCTATGATTGACATTTTTTGAAAACAAATATTGATACACAAAATTCGCTATTTCATGACAAAATTTTATAATTTCATCCCTTTTTTAAGTCGAAAAAGCGTTTTCTTGCTAAGATAAAAATAACATGGGGTGATTTTTATGCAGGAAATTTTGCAAGAAAAAATCAAAAATAAAAAATTTTTGAATAAAATTATTTCAGCCGATGAGGCGGTAGCTCAAATTGAAGACGGAATGACGATCGGGATTAGTGGTTTCACGATATTTGGCGAACCGAAAAGTTTCATTAGAACCTTAGCGCACGATGCGAATCGTCGAAATATCAAAGTGAATTTACTAACTGGAGCGTCTTCAGCGCCTTATGCCGATGAACTGATGGCGAAAAAAGACGCTTTATATTTTCGGGCGCCGTATCAAGGAGACCGTACCCTACGTCAAAAGATTAACAAGGGAGAGGTTCGTTATATCGACCAGCACTTATCCCACGTAGGTGACGAAATTCGGAAGGGTACATTCGGAACGATTGACTATGCAGTTATTGAAGCGGTTGCAATTACAGAGGATGGAAAGGTAATTCCATCAGGTTCTTTAGGGAATACAGCAGCCTTTGCGAAATATGCGGAAAATATCATTATTGAAGTTAATACTGTCTTACCTGAAGAGCTTGCGGAGATTCATGATGTATACGTTTTAGACGATTTTAGCACCCGGGGGGAAATCCCAATTTACGATGCTACGAGTCGTATCGGGGATAAAGGAATTACCGTTGATTTCGACAGAGTCCGGGGTGTTATTGTGTCTGAAGAGCATACGGTACCAACACCACTCTTTGAACCGAATGAAGATACGCAAAAAATTGCCAATCACCTATTAGACTTTTTAGAAGAAGAAGTAAATGCAGGTCGCTTACCGAACTCCTTACGACCAATTCAGTCTGGGGTAGGTTCTGTAGCTAATGCTGTGTTAAAGGGAATGATCGATGCTCCTTTTAAAGATTTAGAAGTGTTTTCTGAAGTTATTCAGGACGGTGTCTTAGACTTAATCGATGCTGGAGTAGTGAAGTTTGCTTCTGCGACAGCTTTAACTTTATCTGAAGCTCGTTTGAAAACGTTAGCAGAAGATTTGAAAAAATATAAAGACAAGTTATTAATCCGACCACAGGAGATTACGAACCATCCAGAGGTAATTCGTCGTTTAGGACTTATCTCAATTAATACAGCTTTAGAAGTAGATATCTATGGAAATGTTAACTCTACGCACGTGAATGGAACCTATATGATGAACGGAATCGGTGGTTCAGGAGATTTTGCAAGAAACGCAGGTATTACAATCTTTGTAACATCTTCTGTAGCTAAAGATGGTGCTATTTCATCGATTGTACCTTTTGCATCCCACGTGGATCATACTGAACACGATGTCGATATCATTGTGACTGATCAAGGGTATGCAGACTTACGAGGTTTAACGCCTGTAGAGCGTGCAGAGAAAATTATTGAAAATTGTGCGCATCCTTTATATAGGGAACAGTTACGAGAGTATTTAGAAGAAGCGAAGGCTAAAGTAGGTGGACAAACTCCACATATTTTAGAGAAGGCTCTTTCTTGGCATATCCGTGCGCGGGAAACTGGCACGATGTTAGAGAAGGAGTTAGTTAGCCAATAAGAGACAAAAAAATATACAAGGCCGGCTAGGAAAATATATGGTGAACAAGTTTATTTTAGACAGAGTATAGTTCATGACATTACATTACGATGCAAAGTCATTGTTAAGGGTACACAAGTTGTGAATCATCGCTATCTTAATGAGTGAAATTTCTAAAATAAATGAAACACATCCCTAATCCTGTTAATCATATATATAATATATTTTCCTAGCCTTAATTCATCTTACAATAAAATGAGTAAAATAGAAAGCACCAACGCTTGATTTGTTGGTGTTTTTTCATATTGTTCGTTAATACGTCAATTAATATTCAGTTTTTTCCAAGTGAATTAGTCTGATTAATAGGAATGAAAGCTTTTTTGAATCTCTTCCCTAGACAGGCCAGTAGCTAAGCCTAGCATTAATAATACCCTCGCCTTTTGAGGTAGGAGATCATCACCGGAAATAAAGGGCAGGTGCTGGTAGGGCTTAATATCCAGGACCCGACCACTTCCTACCCGACTACTCCTTACGACGACCATTCCCTCCTTCGCTGCTTGTTCGAGGGCTACCATCTCCTCTGGGCTAACGAGACCAGCGCCGGTTCCGGCAACGACGATGCCTTTATATTTCCCACTTGTTCTAATTGCATCGATTATGTCTCCAGACGCCCCGGCATAGGAGTAGGTAATGGCTACTTCAGGTAGATGGTCGAGGCTTTTTTGGGCGAAGCTGGAAAGGTAGGTATGCTTTCGAACGGGTGCCCGATAAAATTGTACCGTATGATCCGCATCGACGACACCAAGGAAACCGTGTCTTTGGGATTGAAAAGTATCTAAGCGATAAGTACTTTGCTTCGTTACTTCCCGGGCAGAACTGATGTGGTCATTGGCGACGACTAGAACTCCCTTTCCCTTAGCTTCCTCGCTACTAGCGACTAGAATAGCCTGGATGAGGTTCATCTGGGCATCGGAGCTAAGGGCGGTATAGGGACGTTGGGCGCCGACGAGGACGACCGGTTTCTCGGTCGGCAGGCTTAAGTGAAGGAAGTAGGCAGTTTCCTCTAACGTACTGGTCCCATGGGATAGGACGATTCCATCGACGGAGTCCTCCTCGAGCTTGTTCATTATATATTGGCGAAGCTCGAGCCAGTCTGTAGGCTTGAGCTTGGTACTGCTTAGTTTGCGGAAGGAATGGAAGCTAAGCTCGGCAAGCTCCTTTAATTCCGGCAAATCCTGGATGAAATCTTCTCCGTAAACCTTTCCTGATGTGTAATCCTTTAAGTCGAGACGATTAACCCCCTTGGCCGAAATCGTTCCACCCATTTCGATTATATGGATCTGTTTCATTTCTTTTCCCCCTAGATTAAATATCCTTTCTATCCTTATTGTAGTGGAAAGTAAGCCTGGATACCAATGGAGCTCCTTCCTTTATAAAGAAGAGGGGAAATATGTAGGAAAGATTGGGGACTGAGCCCCCAATCTTTGTCCCTTAAACAGGTAGGTAGGGGGCTTTGGCCGTTGCCAGGACTTTCTTGATGGCCTGCTCATGGGCCTGGAGGGTTTTTTTCGTATCTTCGTCGGTATGTGCAATCGATAGGGAGTAACGATTTAATGGTTTAACATAGATACCGAGATCTAAGAGAGCAAGGTCGATTGCTTCGCGAAAGCTTGTATCGACTTGCCAAAGGTCACGATAGCTTGTGATCGTATCCTTTGTAAAAACGATATTAAAAATTGTTCCTTCACCGAAGGTTTGCATATCAATGCCATAGTCCTGATATAAGTCTTCAAGGCCTTTACGTAGGTTCATCGTATGGTCGATTAGCTTGTCTAAAGGATGTTCTTCTTCTAGGATACGGATGGTTTCTAAACCAGCCGTCAAGACAAGGGGATGCCCATTATAGGTTCCACTATGGAAGACGATTTTTTCGGTATCTCGACTATCGCTCCCGACGGCGAAGACATCTCCCTTGACCTGGGCTGCACTTAGCATCATAATATCTCTTTTACCACCGACGGCTCCAATCGGTAGTCCTCCCCCGAGGACCTTCCCTAAGGTCGTTAAGTCTGGTGTCACATCGTATAAGACTTGCGCACCACCTAAGTCGACGCGAAAGCCCGTCTTCACTTCGTCGAATATGAGTAAAATTCCTAACTCCTCTGTTAGCTTCCGTAAACCTTGAATAAAGGAAGGATCTGCCGGGATAAAGCCTCCTTGGACAGGCTCTAAAATAACAGCAGCGAGTTCTTTAGCATGTTTCCGTAATAGGGCTTCCGTTGCTTCTAAATCATTAAAGGGAAGGATTAACGTATCCTTTTGGGTCTCTGGAATACCACCAGACTCGTAGACTGGTTGTGGCTTAGTTTGATTTCCGGCTAAAGCCTTGCTCGGGTTAATGCTGACAAGGACTTCGTTTAAGCCACCGTGATAATGTCCTTCGAATTTAGCGATCCTCGGTTTATTGGTGTAAGCTATAGCTAATCTTAAAGCGAGTAAGACCGCCTCTGTACCGGAGTTTGTGAAGCGTACTTGATCAATACTTGGATATAAGGAGATAATTTTTTCAGCCATTTTAATTTCTAGCTCGTGTGGTGTCCCAAAAAGCATCGTACCCGTTTCTTTTATTTGTTCCATCGTTGCTCGGGTAACTTTTTCATGACCATGACCCGTAATGAGGGCACCGTAGCTTAAGGAATAATCGATATATTCCTTTCCATCGACATCGACCAACTTGCTACCCCTTCCTTCTTTCATAAAAATAGGGTAAGGGGCAAAATGCTTTATATTTGCCGTGACCCCACCAGGGATTACTTCACCCGCTTCCTGGAATAAGCGTAGGGACTCTTCCTTACTAAACTGGGGACTTGTATGAGCTTTTCTCTTCATTCGCCTTGATGCTCCTTATTTTTAGTAATTGTGACGGAGAGGTCAGACCTAGGCCGACGTTTTCTTATTGTTTCCGTCACTATGTTTATTATTAGTATATGCAAGGAAACTAAATAATGCAAGGTATATTTCATCCGATGTATAAAAATGACATTAAAATTTCACAAGGGGAGAAAAAAAGGACGGGAGGGAAGTCCCATCATTTGTATCAAGTTTAATTTTTGTTTATTAGTAGAAGACATCGTAGCGATCCCAAAGCTTTTCAAAGCTTTCTAAACGTTTTTCCGTTTCCTCTTGTTGCTTATTGCCGATATAGGCAATCAAAGTATTGATGACACTGAGGGGAGCAACAAAGGAGTCGAGAAAGGATTTCATATTGCTAGAGGCGAACAAGGAAATATTGGCATAGGCCGTAATTGGTGATGTGAAGTTATCGGTTAGGGCAATAATTTTTGCACCTTTTTCCTTCGCGTAACTGACGACATCGAGCGTACTTTTTGTATAACGGGCGTAGCTGATACCGACGACGACGTCTTGGTCATTGACATCATGAATATGGTCGAAGGCCGATTCGGTCGTATGGATAAGCTCGCTTTTATCGAAAATAATATTGAAATAATATTGTAAAAAAGCACCGAGGGAATAGGCGCTACGATTCGCTATAATGTAAATCCGTTTCGCTTGTAAAATATATTCAGCAGCCCGTTCAAAATCTTCGATATTTAGCTGCTCCATCGTCGCTCGAATATTGTCCATATCTTGATTGAAATGGTCGTAGATAACCTTCTCCGTCTCAGTATATTCCGAGCGGGACATGGCTAATCTTTCGACGGTGTTTAAACGTCTCTCGACGGTTTGGGCAAGTTCCTGTTGCATTTCGTTGTAACCTTTAAAGCCAAGAAAGGAGGCGAAACGGACGATGGTCGCTTCGCTTACTCCAGTTAACTCAGCAAGCTTAGCCCCGGTTAAAAAAGGAATGGAGTGCGGATTTTCTAAAATATAATCGGCAATGATATGCTGGGATTTGCTCATTTCAGGTCGTTTTTCATTGATTAAGTTATAAAAGCGTTTCTGTTTCATTGCACTTCTCCTTTCACCATCGTTTCTAACCAATTTAATATATCTGTATAAACTTCCATTTTATTAATTTCATGTAACATTTCATGGCGACCTTCTTCATAAAGCTTAATCGATACTTGGGTCATATCGTGGGCGAGATATTGTTCGTATACCGCCTGTACACCTTTACCGAAGTCACCGACGGGATCGGTATCGCCGGAAAAGAGAAATATAGGTAGATCCTTCGGTATTTTTGCGACTTCTTCATCTTCGTGAAGTTTAAGGGTCCCTTCTAAGAGATCGACATAAAAGCTCGTCGTACATATAAAACCACAGTCTTCATCCTTGATATAGTCATCGACGGCAATCTGTTCCCGAGTTAAAAAGTCAAAGTCCGTCCGTTGGGGGGAGAAGGCCTTATTGTAGTTACCGAAAATTAGCCGGTTCATTAAAGGA
This sequence comes from uncultured Pseudogracilibacillus sp., assembly GCA_937974845.1. GTDB lineage: Bacteria > Bacillota > Bacilli > Bacillales > Amphibacillaceae > Pseudogracilibacillus. Next base: position 20,303 of record CALJVC010000037.1, read on the forward strand.
CTTGGTTTTTTCGCTCCCCGGAGGAATTTTTCGGTTTTTGCAATAAATAGACCGAGGGTTCCTAGCCATTTAGGGTCGCCAGCCGTCCCAGATAAAAGGACTCCGTTGATAGGAAAACGGTACCGTTGGATTAGACGACGAACTAGGAGGGAGCCCATGCTATGTCCGAATAAAAATAAAGGCAAGTCTCCTTTAGTATCAATGATTGGTTCAAGTAGGAGGGCTAGGTCATCGACGACCTTTTCAAACCCATCCTGTTTGGCAAAATATCCCCTAGGTTCCGACGGAGCGCGGGATTTTCCATGCCCTCGATGATCATTTGCATAGACGATAAAGCCGTTAGCCGTTAAAAATTCTATAAAAGGCTCGTACCTGAGTGAATGCTCAGCCATTCCATGGGCAATATACACGATGCCCTGGGCTTCAAGGTCTTCCTGTTGCCAACGATAGGCTTGCAAGCTTTTTCCATCCTTTGTATCTACCTTCCATTGCTTCCTCTTCATCTATATCACCGCCATATCATACGCTAGGGAGTTTTACAATAAGATAATGTATATTTATTTTACCATATGGCTCCAGTAAAACCTACTTCTTTATGTATAGGGCGAGAGCTTGCTTTTGTTCTTTTTCTTCATTATATAAGCGAATCGCTCATGATAAGTAAAGAATATGGCATAAAAAAGGCATATTTCTTTATGTTTATGCATAAAGAATGTATAATTATAAAATATTACGACGGGAAGTCCCCGTATTCTTTTTGGACGGAAATTTATAATTATACCCTTGATTTTATTTTTATTCATAGTTATAATAAAAACTATTATGATTTAGGAGCGGATAAAGGATGAAAGTAGCAGTAGTAGGAGCAACGGGTTATAGCGGGGCGGAATTAGTACGGTTATTGCATAACCATCCAAAGGTGTCGCTTCACTCTATTTATGCTTCAAGTATGTTCGGTACAGCCTTGAAAACGGCATATCCGCATATGGATAGTTTTATTGAACATCGCTTAGAGGACGTCGATGTCGATCGTTTAGCGAAGGAAGTCGAGCTCGTATTTACGGCGACGCCAAACGGTGTAGCGAGGGAGTTAGCTCCCCAACTCTTGGAGCGGGGCGTAAAGGTGATTGACCTATCGGGTGATTTTCGCATTAAGGATCGGCAAGTTTATAAAGACTGGTATGGTCAGGAAGCCTCGCCACAGGCGCTACTTGATCAAGCGGTATACGGCTTGACCGAATGGAAGAAGGAAGAGCTAAAAGGAGCAGAACTCGTTGCTAATCCTGGATGTTTTCCAACGGGAACCTTACTCGGTTTGCTTCCTCTAGTGAGCGAAGGGATTGTCGAAGAAAATTCGATTATTATCGATGCCAAAACCGGGGTTAGTGGTGCAGGTAAGGGGTATTCGTCAGCGACGCATTTTTCAGAAACAAATGAAAATTTTAAAATTTATAAGGTGAATGAGCACCAGCATACTCCGGAAATTGAACAGGGCTTACGGGCTTTGAATGAAGCGGTTGAAGCGGTCACTTTTTCACCGCATTTAGCACCGATGACCCGAGGGATTTTAGCAACGATTTATGCGATGCCCAAAAAGCCCGTACAAGTGGAGGAACTTTATGAATTGTACCGTCAACGGTATGCCGAAGATTATTTTGTGCGCCTTCGTCCTACGGGTCATTTTCCGGCAACGAAGGAAGTGTATAGTTCGAACTTTTGCGATATAGGGGTTACGTATGATGAACGGACGAACCGAATTACGGTAGTAACCGCCATAGACAACTTAGTTAAAGGTGCCGCAGGGCAGGCGGTACAAAATATGAATATCGTTTTTGGCTTTGAAGAAACCGATGGCCTTCAAGTAATGCCAATTTATCCATAACAGGTTGGGAAAAGGGGATAGACGGATGAAGACGAAGCTTAAAGAAGTAAAGCATGGCTCGATTGTGACGCCAAAGGGTTTTAAGGCGACGGGATTGCATAGTGGTGTGAAACGGAAGCGGAAGGATTTAGGTATCCTTTATGCTGAAAAACCAGCCCAGGCAGCGGCAGTATATACTTTAAACCAAGTCGTGGCCGCCCCGATCACAGTCACGAAGGAAACTTTATCGAAGGAAAAGAAGGTGCAGGCAGTAATCGTCAACAGTGGTAATGCTAATGCTTGCACCGGCGAACAAGGAATCATCGATGCGAAAGAGATGCAAGAAGTAACGGCAGAAGCCTTTCAAACAGAGGCGGACTATGTTGCAGTAGCTTCAACCGGCGTCATCGGTGAGGCATTGCCGATGGAAACTATCAGGTCGCATATTCCAAAATTACAGCCCGGAAGGACAGAGGAGGATGCAACGGCCTTTAACGAAGCGATTTTAACGACAGATACGTTTACGAAGTCGATTTGTTATCAAACGAAAATCGAGGGCCAGGACGTTTATGTCGCTGGGAGCGCTAAAGGTTCAGGAATGATTGAACCGAATATGGGGACGATGCTTGCTTTTATTACGACCGATGCGGTCATCGATTCCGCTACTTTAGATAGCATATTAAAAGAAGTAGTCGACCGAACCTTTAACAGTGTAACCGTCGATGGCGATACATCGACAAATGATATGGTGCTCGTCCTAGCTAGTGGAGAAGCAGGGCACGGCCATTTAAGTCCTGACCATCCAGAGTGGGAAAACTTTGTCCTAGCCTTCGAACAAACTTGTGAATTTCTAGCTAAACAAATTGCCCGAGACGGTGAGGGGGCGACCAAGTTAATAGAAGTAGAAGTAAAGGGTGCCCAATCGGAAGAGAAGGCCCGGCAGGTAGCAAAGGCAATTGTCGGTTCATCTTTAGTCAAAACGGCCGTTTACGGTAACGATGCAAATTGGGGACGTATCATTGCGGCGGTCGGGTACAGCGGTGTCGAAATCAATCCGGAAACGATCGATTTATCGTTAGGAGAGATACCAATTTTACGACAAAGCCGACCGGTATCGTATGAGGAAGAGGAGGCGACGGAGTATTTAAAGGGAGAGACAATCCATATTACTGTCGACCTTCATGTAGGAGATGCGAAGGCAAAGGCCTGGGGTTGTGACTTAACTTACGATTATGTACGGATTAATGCGAGTTATCGCACATAAGGAGAGGTAGATTGTGGAGGACATCATCGTATTGAAGTGTGGAGGCAGTAGTTTAGAAGATTTATCGGATCAGTTTTTTGAAAATATTCGTAATTTACAAAAAGCAGGTAAAAAACCGGTCATCGTCCATGGTGGCGGACCGGCCATTCAGCAAATGTTAGATAAGCTCCGTATCCCATCAGAATTTATCGACGGCTTACGAAAAACGACCGAAGCGATGATGGAGGTCGTCGAAATGGTTCTCGTCGGTAAGGTGAATCCTGCCTTAACCCGCCGTGTTAACGAAGCGGGAATACGGGCGGTCGGTTTATCAGGTTCGGATGCTCACTTTTTAAAGGCTGAACCGGTAAACCGAGAAAAGTACGGCCTAGTCGGTGAAGTCGTTGGGGTAGATACAGAGTATATTCACCAACTTTTAAAACTCGACGTTCTCCCAATCATTTCCCCTATTGCCCTAGGGAACGACGGCAAACGCTACAATGTGAATGCCGATACAGCAGCGGGAGCGATTGCTTCAGCTTTAGGTGCTGAGGAGCTTATTTTCGTCACCGATGTACCCGGTATTTTACAAGATGGGGAATTGTTAGAACATGTGACGGCGTCCCAGGTGAAGGAATTGATTGCCAAGGGCGTCATTTATGGCGGGATGCTTCCTAAAGTAGAAGCGGCGCTTAAAGGAATTTCAAGTAATGTACAAAAAGTAATGATCGTCGATGGAAAGGATTCACAGTTAAAGAATAAGAGCCAATTGAAGGGGACGACGATTCAAATCGATTCCCATATCCCTGTCTAAAGAGTTTAGAAAAATTCAAGCACGAACTTTATTAAGTATGGAAAGCATAGGAGCGGATGGAGAATGGCATTATTTCCTACCTATAGTCGTTATAATCTTCGAGTTAAAGCGGCGAAGGGTGCTGAGGTTGTCGATACAAGTGGAAAAAAATATATCGACTTTGGTTCAGGAATAGGGGTCTGTAATTTAGGTCACCGACATCCTTACGTACAAGAAGCGGTAGAGGAGCAGTTAGAAAAATATTGGCACGTATCGAATTTATACGTCCAACCAATTCAAGAAGAAGTAGCTGAACTGCTCACTAATCATAGTGTAGGTAAGTATGTTTTTTTCAGTAATAGTGGTGCGGAAGCAAACGAAGCAGCGATTAAGCTTGCTCGTAAGGCGACGCAGAAAAAGAAAATAATTACTTTCAAACAGTCCTTCCATGGTCGTACCTTTGCCACGATGGCGGCGACAGGACAGGAGAAGATTCAGGAAGGTTTCGGACCGATGTTAGAGCGCTTTGTCTATGCTGATTTCAACGATATTGCTTCGGTGGAGAAATTGATTGATGAAGATACTGCAGCGGTAATGTTGGAGTTAGTTCAAGGGGAAGGTGGCGTGATTCCGGCGGATCCATCCTTTGTTACAGCCTTGGATGACCTTTGTAAGCAAAAAGGAATTCTGTTAATCGTAGATGAGATTCAAACCGGGATTGGACGCACAGGCAAGGCCTTTGCCTATGAGCATTATAATATTGCACCGGACATTTTTACTTTAGCGAAGGGGCTAGGTAATGGATTACCGGTTGGAGCGATGGTTGCTTCAGAAGCCCTTGGCGAAAGTTTTGGCCCGGGTAGCCATGGTTCAACCTTCGGGGGAAATCCATTAGCAATGGCTTCGGCTAAGGCGGTCTTAGAAACGCTCTTTAGCGACGGTTTTTTATCGAAGGTGGAGAAACAGGCGCAATACTTGCAGGCTAAGCTTGAGACAGATCTCGCCGTTCTTCCCCAAGTGAAGGAGCATCGCCAAAAGGGTTTCATGGTTGGATTAGAATTGAAGGTTCCGGTACAGGAAGTTGTACCGCAATTAATCGAAAAGGGATTGCTCACTTTAGTTGCAGGCGATAATGTCTTACGATTATTGCCACCCTTGATCGTAACGGAGGCTGAGATTGATCAAGCCATCGGAATCATGAAAGAAGTTTTGCTACAATTTGACGCTTGATTATCGTTTGGGTAAAAGGAGGCAACTTGGATGCCCAAGTTTTCACATATTAAGAAAGTTTTAGTCATCGGCTCAGGACCGATCGTCATCGGGCAGGCGGCTGAATTTGATTATTCAGGCACCCAGGCCTGTGTTACGTTAAAAGAAGCAGGTTGCGAAGTTGTTTTAATCAACAATAATCCAGCAACCATCATGACGGATCGTCATATCGCCGATCAGGTTTATTTCGAACCATTAACTGTAGACAATATCGAACAAATTATTAAAAAAGAACAGCCGGAAGGAATTCTAGCTACCGTAAGCGGGCAAACTGGCTTGAATTTAATTTTTCAATTAGATGAAGCAGGTATTTTAGAAAAATACCAAGTAGAAGTACTCGGTACACCAATCGACGCAATTGCTCGAGGAGAAGACCGGGAGCTATTTCGCGATATGATGGAGGCTTTAGGGGAGCCAATCGCTGCGAATACAATCGTTAGTACTTTAGAGGAAGCCCAAGCCTTTAGTGAGGAAGTAGGCTTTCCGATTATCGTTCGCCCAGCCTACACGCTAGGAGGCTCCGGCGGGGGAATTGCGGAGGATGCAGCTTCCCTAGAAACCTATGTAAGACGGGGCTTGCGGGCTAGCCCGATTCAGCAATGTCTAATCGAGGAGAGTATCGCCGGTTGGAAGGAAATTGAATTTGAAGTAGTACGAGACCGAAAAGGTCAGGCCGTCATCGTCTGCCATATGGAAAATATCGATCCAGTCGGTGTACATACTGGGGACTCAATTGTTGTTGCTCCGATTCAGACTTTGCCAACAAGTGAGATCGACCGCCTCCGCCAAGCTTCCCTCTCGATTGTGAACGAGCTAGGGATCGTCGGGGCCTGTAATGTGCAGTTAGCCTACCATTCGGAAACGAAGGAATATATCGTCATCGAGGTTAATCCGCGGGTCAGTCGTTCGAGTGCGTTGGCGTCTAAGGCGACAGGGTATCCAATAGCTAAAATTGCGACGAAGTTAAGTATTGGTCTGACGCTCGATGAGCTAGACTTTCCAAAGCTTGGTCAAAGCCTTGCTACGTATGAGCCTGAAATGGACTATGTTGTCGTCAAGTTCCCAAGCTTTCCCTTTAACAAATTGAAGGATGCCGAACGCATTCTCGGAACGCAAATGAAGGCGACGGGGGAAGTGATGGCCATCGACCAAAGGATTACCGCCGGCATGCAGAAGGCCGTACGTTCTTTAGATTTGGAGGTCGAACATTTACGCTTGCTAGACATTGCCCATTGGGAGCAAGAGGCCTTAGAACAACTTTTACTTCAGCCTGATGATCGTAGGTTCTTTGCGATTTTAGAACTTTTCCGCCGGGGCGTAACGCTTGAAAGAATCCAGGACTTAACGAGTATCGACTCCTTTTTCTTAAAGGAAATGAAAGGCTTGATTGAGCTAGAACAAAAGATTGAAAAGCTCTGGACCTTAGAAACGGTCAAGGAAGAAGAGTTATTAGATATTAAGCAAGCAGGCTTTACGAACCGCTTTTTATGTGAAGCTTGGGAGTGCACGGAAAAGGAACTTAAAGAAAAGTTACAGGCCTTCGGCATCGTACCTAGTTATGGTGAAGTATTGGCCTATAGCGATGAGGCCGGAAAGAACGATGCGTATTTTTATACGACTTGGAAGAAGGGGGATTATCCTTCTATTCCGAAGCAGGAGAGGAAAGTGTTGATGGTCGGTTCAGGTCCGATTCAAATTGGGCAGGGTATTGAGTTCGACTATTGCTCCGTCCATGGTGTCCTTGCCCTACAGAAGCAGAAGTATGAAACGGTTCTTATTAATAATAACCCGGCGACGGTAAGTACAGATTATGCCCTAGCCGACCGCCTAATCGTCGAACCGATTACTTCAGAAGATGTCCTACTCGTTATGGAGTTAGAAGGAATTGAACAAGTCATTGTTCAATTCGGTGGGCAGACGGCTTTAAATTTAGTGAAGGATTTAGAAGAGGCCGGAGTTAAATTTTTCGGTACGACGATGGATACGATCGATCGCCTCGAAGATCGGGATCGTTTCTATCAATATTTACAGTCGATCGATGTTCCCCATATTCCAGGTCTTATTGCGAAGGATGAAGCGGATTTATTCCAAAAGGTTGAAGAAATTGGCTATCCTGTGTTACTTCGTCCTTCCTATGTTATCGGTGGTCGTGGAATGGAAATTTTCGATGATGAAGCGAGCTTACGGACATATTTAGAAGAGAAGATTCAACCGGAATCCTACCCTCTTTTAGTAGATGCCTATTATCGAGGAAAAGAGGTAGAAGTCGATGTCGTCACCGATGGCGAGCAGATTTTTATTCCGACGATCTTTGAACATATTGAAAAGGCCGGCGTCCATTCAGGAGATAGCATGGCAGTGACTCCACCGGTTTTCTTATCGGATGAAATGAAGGAGAAGGTTGTCACCTATGCCGAACGGATTGCAAAAGGTTTACGTTTTAAAGGAATTTTTAATATCCAATACGTTTTATATGAGGGAACCCTGTACGTTTTAGAGGTAAACCCACGGGCTTCCCGGACGGTTCCAGTAATTAGTAAGGTTACTGACGTAAACATGATCGATATCGCTACTCGAACCTTGTTAGGTACTTCTTTAAAAGATATTTGTGGCGATGTAAAGCTACTGCAGGAGCAACCTTACTATACGGTGAAAGCACCGGTATTTTCGACTAATAAATTAGCCGGCGTCGATCCTCACCTTGTACCAGAAATGAAGTCGACGGGGGAATTGATTGCTATTGCTAACGACTATGACGTTAGTTTACAGAAGGCTTTTTTATGGAATGAGACCTTAGTTCGTAAGGCGAACAAGAAGCCGAAACAATTGTTAGCCTTCGTTTCAGAGGAAGAGAAGGCTAGTTTACAAGAAGCCGTCCAAGCCGTTGGACTTTCCCTTGTGGATGCGAAAAGTTTTTCAGATTTTTCTGCCATCGAAAAGTGGATGCGAAGCGAGGAGGCTTATGCTATTTATCAGCCCGGGGGCGAAGGAGATCGCCGTGTACGTGAACGGGCCCTAGAATTTGATTTATTTGTTTTTACAGCGGAGGAGACCTTACAAGCCTTTATCAAAATGAAAGAAGGGGCTACAGAAGTAAAGGCCCTCGGACAGTATCAACTTGATTATGAAAGGGAAGTGGTCTTACAATGACGTATCCAGCCATAGTAGAAGCGATGAGAGGGAAACTACAGGGCCGTGATTTTTTACAAATTAGCGACTATACAAAGGAAGATTTAGAGAATTTAATTGAATTAGCAATAGAATTGAAGAAGATGCAGAAGGAAGGGATTCCTCACCGTTATCTTGAGGGAAAGACCTTAGCGATGATATTTGAAAAGTCTTCGACTCGAACGCGAGTATCTTTTGAGACGGGGATGTACCAACTTGGAGGTCAGGGACAGTTTTTAAGTAGAAACGATTTACAAATAGGCAATGGCGAGACAGTTGCGGATACAGCTCGAGTTCTTTCCCGCTATGTCGACGGCATTATGATACGAACCTTTGGCCACGAAATCGTTGAAGAGATGGCTAGCTATGCTTCGGTTCCAGTGATTAATGGCTTGACCGATGATGCTCATCCTTGCCAAATTTTAACGGATTTAATGACGATTTATGAGAAGAAGGGAAGTTTCGAAAATCTCAAACTTACTTATGTAGGGGATGGGAATAACGTATCTAATTCTTTAATTATGGGTTGTGCCCTTATGGGAATCGATTGCTATATCGGCGTACCCGAAGGCTATGAGGTAGAGAAGGATGTGTTAGATAAGGCTAAGGAGCTGGCTGGTTCTTCTGGTGCGACGATTGTGCAGACGAATAATCCAGTCGAAGCGGTAGAAGGAGCAGATATCGTATATACAGATGTCTGGGCCAGCATGGGCTTTGAAGATGAGATGGAAGAACGTAAACAAGCCTTCCAAGATTATCAAGTAAACGATAGCCTCGTTAGCCATGCTAAGGAAGATTATTTATTCATGCATTGCTTACCGGCCCGTCGGGGAGAAGAGGTCACCCATGAAGTAATCGAAAGTGATAATTCCGTCGTTTTTGACCAGGCGGAGAACCGTCTTCATGCCCAAAAGGCTGTGCTCGTTTCTTTAATTGATTAATGGTTACATAGCTAATGATCTATTCAGGTCATTAGCTATTTTTTTACTAAGTTGGAGGACTAGAAAGCGCGGTATGATATAAAACCCGAGCGCCTAGTAAAGGTACCGGACGCTCGGGTTATAACGTACAAAGGATAGGGAACCTTTTATTATTTTATCCTTAGGAGGTTGTTTCCTTTGCTTCGTGTAGATTTAATTTTCGATTTTTTCAATCCAGTTGAAGGGATCTTCGATTTTCCCGTACTGGATACCGGTTAATGTGTCGTAGAGACGTTTGGCAATTTCTCCCGTTTCACCATTGTTGATGACATAGGATTTTCCTTTCCAATAGAGCTCACCGATTGGCGAAATAACCGCCGCCGTACCGGTACCGAAGGCTTCTTCGAGTTGTCCTTTTTCATGGGCTTCGGCTAACTCTTCCATAGAAATACGTTTTTCTACAACAGGGACTCCCCAATGTTTCAGCATTTTAATGACGGAATCCCGGGTAATACCATGAAGAATACTTCCGGTTAAGGCTGGTGTTACGACTTCGCCATTAATCTTAAAGAAGACGTTCATACTGCCGACTTCTTCGATATATTTTTTCTCGACCCCATCGAGCCATAATACTTGGGAGAACCCTTGGGCTTCGACGACTTCTTGGGCTTTTAAGCTCGCAGCATAGTTACCGGCTGTTTTTGCTTCACCGGTTCCGCCAAGAACAGCCCGAACGTATTCATTTTCGACTGCAATTTTAACCGGGTTAATTCCTTCTTTATAGTAGGCTCCGACGGGAGATAAAATGATCATAAATCGATAGGTTTTAGACGGTGCAACGCCTAAGTTGGCATCCGTTGAAATGATGAAAGGTCGAATGTATAAGGATGTACCTTCTGCTTTCGGTACCCAGTCCTGCTCGATTTCAATTAATTTTTTTAAGGCAGTCAGGCAGAACTCCTCATCGATGGCAGGAATAACCATCCGTTCATTCGATTCATTCAATCTTTTAAAGTTGCTTTGGGGACGGAAGAGCTGAATGTCACCCTCAGCTGTGCGGTAGGCTTTTAATCCTTCGAAAACAGTCTGTCCATAATGGAAAATCATTGAAGCCGGCTCCAGCGTAATTTCTTGATAAGGAACGATGCGTGGATCATACCATCCCTTACCTTCCATGTAATCCATTACGAACATATGGTCAGTAAAAACCTTCCCAAAGATGAGCTCATCGTCCTTAGGCTTTTCTTTTGGTCTTGATGTTAACTCAACTTTGATTGTTTGTTCTTGCATTTTTCTATCTCCTTCAATATATATAACTATTGTTTACGTTCTATTATACAGTATAAAGTATATTTACGGTAAAAAAATACTGAATTCAATAAAGTTTCATATATTTTATAATTTTCTTTACTTTTTTAGTCTTTTTTATTTTTGTAAATTCCTACGGGAAGGGGGGAGTCGCTGATATAGAGAATCTTTGGATAAGTATTTTTATTTAAGTGGCTTCGTTTTACTACAAAAAGAGATTATTTTCTAAGTGGTATCGCACGATAGGGCGGTGCGCTGTTTGCAAAAGCTGCGTCTAGTGAGAGGTGTAGTGGAATTTTTCGAGAGTTGCGCGTGGCGGGGTCGCCGCGTCTCACTTGGAT